>JBGSMO010000021.1:0-7544 GCA_041740115.1 Pirellulales bacterium | reverse complement strand
CACGGTGCGGCTCTCGCTCGCGTGGTACGCGGCGGCGCTTGGCGTGATGATGCGACTGCAGGCGACCGACTGGACCGCGATGACCGCGCTCGGCCGCGCGGCCCGCTGGTGTTGGACGTGGGGCATCGTCGTCTTCCTGGTCCACCTCGCGATGGCGTTTCACTACTTCCATGATTGGTCGCACGCGCACGCCTTCGAGACGACGCGCCAGGCGAGCGGCGTCGGCGAGGGAATTTTCGTCTCGTATTTCTTCACGCTTTGGTGGGCTTTCGACGCGGCCGCGTGGTGGCTCGCCCCCGCTTGGTACGCGCGGCGTCCGATATGGATCGGGCGGACTCTGCACCTGTTTATGTTGTTCATCGTCTTCAATGGCATGGTCGTCTTCGAAGCGGGCCCGATCCGCTGGGCTGGCGTCGTGCTGTTTCTCGCCCTCCCCGTCGTCTGGCTGCTGGCCCGACGATCCCGCCTGGAACTCGCCGCATGACCGCTTCTTCAACCAATCAATCGTCGCTCTCGACTGGACAACGTAGCGGCGTCGCCGGCTGGACGCCGTTCTACTACGGCTGGGTGAACGTCTTCGCCGCGGCGCTGATGATGCTTGCCACGCTCCCGGGACGGACGCAAGGTTTGGGGCTGATTACCGAACCGCTGCTTGCGGATCTCAAGATCGGCCGCAGCGGGTTCGCCCAGATCAATCTCTGGGCGACGCTGATTGGGGCGCTCTTCTGTTTGCCGGTCGGACGCTGGCTCGATCGGTTTGGCGCGAGGCCGGTGCTAGTGGCGATCTTGCTGGGCCTTGGGCTTGCCGTGGTCGGTATCAGTCGAGTGGAAAGTGCGACAGGTCTGTTCGTGTTGATCACCGCGACCCGCGCCCTGGGGCAGAGCGCCTTGTCGGTCGCCAGCATCTCGCTCGTCGGCAAATGGTTTCAGCGGCGCATCAGCATCGCGATGGGCGTTTATTCGGTGTTGGTCGGACTGATGTTCGCCATCGCGTTCGGCCTGGTCGGCGAATCGGTTCGCCTCCAGGGGTGGCGTACGGCCTGGGAACAAATCGGCGTCGCGCTCCTGGTCGGCTTCTTGCCGCTAGCATGGCTATTGGTCCGCAGCACGCCGGAGAGCGTCGGCGTTGCATCAGACGGCGAGGAACAGCAAGCGGCGGCGGCGACCGGCCTCACGCTCGCCGCCGCCCTGCGGACCCCGGCATTTTGGATTTTCGCGCTGGCGACGTCGATTTTCGGCCTCGTCGTCTCGGGGATCGGCCTCTTCAACGAGTCGATCCTGAAAGAACTCGGCTTCGACGCGAAGACGTATCACACGACGCTGATCATCACGACGCTCGTCGGCCTCGCAACGCAACTCGTCGGCGGCTGGCTCGGTTGGAAGTGGTCGCTCCGCGGGTTGATGGCGCTCGCGATGGGTCTCTACGGCGCCTCGCTCCTCTGGCTGCCGTCGGTGACGGGACGTTCGGAGTTGTTTTCGAACGCCGTGCTCATGGGCGCCGCCGGCGGCATGATCACCGTTGTCTTCTTTGCGATCTGGCCGGAGCTCTTCGGCCGCCGCCACCTCGGGCTCATCCAAGGAGCGGCCCAACTGCTGACGGTGCTCACTTCCGCAGCCGGACCGCTATTGTTCGCCGAGTGCTTTGCACGGACCGGTTCGTACAACGCCATGTTCTACGCACTCGCTCCGGCGGTGCTGCTGATCGGCGTTGCCGCGTGGCGGGCGCCGCGACCTCTCAACAACTGAGCGCCGGATCGCTGCTCCCCCACTCGCCCGTCTCGACGCGGCCGGCGTAACGTCGCTCGAAAGTCTGGCTACTGTCGACGAACACCGACAAATCGTACCACCGCTCGCTCGCCGTCAGATCGATCGGCACGCGCACCGTTTCGCCAGCCGCGATGCGTCGCTCGATCGGCGCAGCGCCGTAGGCGTTGTCGATCACCGTAGCCACGATCGGCCGGCTGGCGGCGTTGCGCAGCTCCAACTCAACAAGGCCGGCTGCACGTCGAGATATGGGCGAGATCGTCGGCTCGTTCAGCGTCACCTCGATCGGCGTCTCGACCCCCTTGCCTTGGAACCGGCGATAAAAGCCGTTAGGCCCATAGACTTCGAGGTCGTAGCGGCCATCAGGAAACTCGTCGAGCGCCCAGACGTCGGCGAGTTTGTCCCCCGCCTTCACGGCGTAGTTGCGAATCCGCAAGTCGTCGCCGACGCGGGCGTACGCGACGAAGGGGGCTCCGAGCGACTCGGCGCCAAATCGTTTGTTCCCGGCGGCGAACGAGAGTTCCAACTGATTCCTCTCCACATCAATGCGGCCGTCGACCGCCAACTCGTACGACAGCGGGGTCGAGGGACGCGTGCCTGCTTCTTGCTTGATGAGCAAATCGCTTGCGCTCGGCTCGCGACGAATCTCTTCAATTTCCTCCGGCGTCAGTGCACGGAAGTCGGCCGGCGGCGCCTTGAACTGCGCGCGGTGAATCCCCTCGAGGAACTCGTCGCGATCAGGATACGGCAGCGTCACCTCTCCCTCAGCCGGAGCCGGACGAAACGCCGACGTCAGGTCGCCGCAGACGGTTCGTCGCCACGCGCTGATGTTCGTCTCGAGAACCGGCTTGCCGGTGCGATGCTTCAGCAGCCGTTCGAGGAACTGCAACACCGACGTGTGGTCGAACACCTCCGAACAAACGGCGCCGCCGCGGCTCCAGGGGGAGGCGACGATCATCGGCACGCGGTAGCCGAGGCCGATCGGACTCTCGCGGGCGTCCTCGGGCGACTTGCGCGTCAGTTCCTGCTCGCGGGTGACGTACTCGACGGCGACGTCGATCCCGTCGGAGACCTTGCCGCTGTCAGGCTCGGTCGGATGGGGCGGCACGAATGGCGGGATGTGGTCGAAGTAACCGTCGTTTTCGTCGTAGGTGAGAATGAAGACGGTCTTCTTCCAAACTTCAGGACGACGGGTGAGGATTTCCAGCGTCTCGGCCAGGTACCAGGCGCCATACCACGCCGAGCCAGGATGATCTGAAAATCTTTCCGGCGCCACCAGCCACGAGACGGTCGGTAGCTTGCCGCTGTCGACGTCGGCGCGGAATTGATGGAGGACGTCCCCCCTGGGAATTTCCATCGACCGTGCCGTTCCGTTGTCGTCGTAGTCGAGCGTGGCGAGATCGTGATAGTCGGGATCGCCGCTGTTGGTGGTGAACGCACGCTGGTGAAGCGCCTGCTCCTGCGGAGAAAGCTTTTTGAACTTCTCGGCGCTCCACTTCTTGCGATCGGCCTCGACGCCAGCCAGTCGCTTGCGCGCGTCGTCGAGCTTCTGCTGTTCTTCCTCCGATAGATTCGTATCCTTCTGACGCTTCAACAGCGATTTGATTTCGCCGCGCAGGTGCTCGGCATACTGCTTGAGGAACGCCTGATGGGCGGCCGAATAGCGGACGCCGTACTGCGTGAACCACTCAATCGGATTGTCGGTAAAGTTCGCCAGCCACGCCTCGCCTTCGCCGCGCAGACCAGTCGAAAGGCTCAACTCGTTTTGATAGATCTTCCATGAAATCCCCTGCTCTTCGAGTCGCTCGGGGTACGTTTTCCAACTCGCTTCGCTGTCGTAGGTCACGTCGGAGTTCTGGACGCAGGCCCATGACTCGGGTTTCTGCTCCGCGCGGACTGTGCCGCTCCAGAGGTGAAGCCGGTTGGGCGTCGTCCCGGTCAGCGACGAACAGAAGTTGTAGTCGCACACCGTAAAGGCGTCGGCCAGGGCGTAGTAAAACGGAATATCGTCGCGGTTGTAATGCCCCATCGTCAGCGGCATGTCGCGATACTCGTCGTGGCCTGACGCTTTCGCCTGGAGCCACTGGTCGCAGCGCCCGCCGCGGCGGGCGTCGACCTGGTCGGTCCACGAATGGGGAAGCGACCCCATCCAGGTGGCGTTGGTGTCTTTGATGTTCAACCGGAACGGCACATAGCTGGCGCCGGCGTCGTTGGTTTGGATCCAAACCGGATTGCCGTTCGGCAGGTTGATCGCCCGCGGATCATTAAAACCCCGCACGCCCCGCAGCGCGCCGAAGCAGTGGTCGAACGAGCGGTTCTCCTGCATCAAGATCACCACATGCTCGGCGTCGAGAAAGGTGCTGCCGGGGTCGGGAGCGATGGCCATGGCTCGCTCGATCGAACCGTGGAGCGCGGTCCACATGCCGGCGCCAGAGAGGAGAGCCGCCTTCTTGATGAAATCGCGTCGGGTATCCATGGGAAGTCGGTCCAGGTCATGAAGTGCTAGCTGCGGGGCAATCGCGTTCGCTTCGTCCCCATACTCATCATAGTGCCGGGCAACAAAGGCCCAAAACAGGGCGATGTGCGCAAACTGGGCGGCAATCTTCGCCTTCCTTCAGGCCGCTTTTCACGCGCGAGTCTACAACCGACTCATGAGTCTTTCATGAAGCGGCAGTGCAGCATTAATTCTCGCTTGGACTTTCCCCCCAGCGACGGTAAGCTACCCCCGCGCGACTTGGGGGATTCTCTCCTCTCAATGCGCAGTTTGCTAGCACGAACGCCTGTCCCCCGCGGACATGGCTAGGCACGGAGGCCTTTGTTCGAGATGAAGTATTTTTCGCAGGCGCTGAAAGATGCATGGCGCCATTGGTCGGTGTTGGCTGCGGCGATGGTTTGCTCGCTGGCCGTGGCGGCGCTATGGGGCCTGAACATCGCGGCGCTCTTTCCGATCATCCAAACCACGCTTAACGGCGAGTCGCTCCAGTCGTGGAACCAAGATCGAATCGAGCAGGCCGAAGTCGATTTGGCGAAGCACCAAACGGAACTGGCCGAAATAGAGCAGCAGCTTGCCGCGGCCAAGGCTGAGCAGCGGCAAACGCTTGAGATCGAGCGAGCGAAGACGGCTGCGCAGGTGAAGCGAGATCAACTCACTGTCGAATGGGCGGGAAAAATCCAGCCGCTGTTCGAGCGCTGGATGCCGAGCGATCCTTTCTCGACGGTCGTCCTGGTGGTTTGCCTCGTCGCCGGAGCGACGGCGCTTAAGCAGTTGCTGGCGGTGATGAATCAGTTGCTCGTGGCGTACGTGTCGCAGAGCATCGGCCGCGACGTACGGAGCAGGATTTTCAACAAGGCGCTGGCCCTCGACCGACCGCAATTCAACCGGCAGGGGATCAGCGGTTTCACAGCGCACATTACCCACACCACCGACATGCTGTCGACGGGGATCACCAGTTTTTACGGCGGCGCGATCACCGAGCCGCTGCGGGTGCTCTCCTGCCTGATGGTGGCGGCGTTTATTTCGTGGCGGTTGACGCTGGCGTCGTTGATCTTCGCTCCGCTGGCCGCTTTTCTGATGCTCCACCTAAACCGGCGCATTCGATCGCTGTCGTACCGCGTTCTCGATCGGGCGCTCGGGTTCCACCACATCATGCTGGAGGTTTTCAACGGGCTCCACACCGTGCAGGCCTACTCGATGGAAGATTTTGAGCGGGACCGCTTTCGCAAGGCGACCGGCGCCATCAAGCGAACGGCCATGCTGGCGACTTTTTACAACTCCCTGTCGAGTCCAATCACCGAACTGCTTGGCATGGGAATGCTCTGCACGGGGCTTTGCGTCTCGTCGTACTTGGTGATTTTCCGGGCAACGTCGATCTTCGGCATCCCAATGACCAATACGCCGTTCGAGCCGGCAATTATTACCGTCTTCTTCGGGGCGTTGATCGGCGCCGCCGATCCGTTGCGTAAGCTCTCGGGCGTCATCACCGGCTTGAACACCGGCATGGCGGCCGCGAACCTGCTCTACCCGATGTTGGAATTAGAGTCGGGACTCAAAGAGCCGGAGGCGCCAAAGTCGCTTCCCTCGGACCACCGTCAAGTCGAGCTCCGCCACGTCGTCTTCAGCTACGACGGCAAGCAGAACGCGCTCAATGACGTGAGCCTCACCGTCAACCGAGGCGAGCATCTGGCGATCGTCGGACCCAACGGCGGCGGCAAGAGCACGCTGATCAACTTGCTTTGCCGGTTCTACGATCCGCAGCAAGGCGAGGTGCTGATCGACGGCATCTCGCTCCGCGACCTGCCGCTCCGCGACGTGCGCCAGAAAATCGCGTTGGTGACGCAGCAGACCGAATTGTTCAACGAGACGATCCTCCACAACATTCGCTACGGACGTTGGGATGCGACCGAAGAGGAAGTCATCGCCGCCGCGGAACTGGCCCGAGCCCACGAGTTCATCTCCGGATTCCCCGAAGGGTATCAAACGACGGTCGGCCCGAACGGTCAGCGACTCAGCGGCGGCCAACGGCAGCGGATTTCGCTGGCGCGGGCGTTCCTCAAGAACGCCGACATCCTCATTCTCGACGAAGCGACCAGCCAAATCGACGTCGAGAGCGAGCGACTGATCCACGACGCTCTGGCCGACTACGGCAGCGACAAGACGCTGATCATGATCACCCACCGCGAGAGCACGCTGTCGCTGGCCGACAAGGTCGTGCGGGTCGAGTACGGCAAGGTCGAGCCGGTGCTGCGCGAAGCCAAGGCGGCTTAGAACCGTCATCCTGAGCGGAGCGAAGGATCTGGCGGCCCGATCGAGCTTGCAGATTCTTCGCTGCGCTCAGAATGACAGGGACTGCTAGATTCGGCAGCGCGGACTAGAAGTCGATATCGGCGCTCGAAATCTTTGACGCTCGCGTCGCATCGGCCTTGTAGAGCGACCACGGCTCCGTGTCTTTCGTGATGTTCGCGCCCATGCCGATGAGTGTCCCCTCGGCGAGGGTGATCTGATCCTTCAGCGTCGCGTTCACGCCGAGGAACGAATAGGCGCCGATCCGGCAGTGGCCTGAGATCACCACATGCGACGTGATGAACGCGTGGCTCTCAACGACGCTGTGGTGGCCGATGTGATTGCCGCTCCAGATGACGACGTTGTCGCGGATCGTCGCGAACGGTTGAATCGTGTTGTCTTCGAGAATGAAGCAATTGTCGCCGATGCGGCCTTCGGGGAACGTCGTGGCTCGACTGCTGACGTAGGAGATCAGTCGGTAGCCGCGTCCCTTGAGGTCGTTGTAGACTCCTTCGCGGAGTCGGTTCATCTTCCGATGCGACATCGGGGCGAAGGCGCTCACTCGATCAGGCGGATAGCTCGTTTCAAGTTCTTCCAACGGCACGACGGGGAGACCTTCGAATTCTCCCTCGTCGGGCATGAACCCGCGATGGACTGTGAACGCGACGACGTGGTGCTCGCTGTCATGCTGCAAATAGAAATGGGCGAGCGAGGCAAAATCTTTCACGCCGAAGATGACGACTTCCGCCATGGTTTACCTCGGTTCTCGATAGACGTATGCGGCGTATTCGTAGAGGCCGTAGTCGGCGCGGAACCGAATGTGGCGGCTCAATCGCTGGCGCAGGAACGCGGCCAGCGTGTCGAACGGCAAATGGAACAGATCGTCTCGTTCCCAATCGACGTGCTTTGACATCACGTTGAACGCCAACCCGCGGCGGGCGGCGGGGAAGACGCGCTCCAGCAGTTGTTGCGAGTAGTCCCACATCGCGTCGAACGACAG
>JBGSMO010000143.1:0-8451 GCA_041740115.1 Pirellulales bacterium | reverse complement strand
CCCCCGCCGCGACGCCTGTCCCTCCGGTCGCGCCAGCCGCGCCGACACGCGTCATGGCGCTCAGCCTCGCTGGCGCGCACCCCGTCGAACACATGCTGGTCCCGGGCGCCCCAATGCCCATTCCAGCAGTTCAGACCTTGCCAGGGAACTTCGAGATTGCTCGCAAGTTCAACTTTGCGTTCGATACAAACAATCCGTTTGCCGCCGCCTCGCAATTGGCGACGAGCGCACCCACGCTCGCCGGCGGCAGCAGCGAGGCGGCGTTGAAGTTGGAGAGCGAGTACTGGGACCTGAAGGCTTCCGGTTTAAGGAAAAAGGCCGAAGGCATCGCACTCGGCCTGAAGCAATCGATGGAAGCCAATCAAGGCAGTCCGGGGACTGTTCCACCGGCGAAGATAATTGAACAAGAGGCCGAATCGCAATTAACGCTCGCCGAAGTGAAGCTTTGCGAGGTCAACGCCCAACGGGTCCGCGACGCCTTGGAAGAGCGGGCGAAGGCGCAAGAGGGAGAGAAGGGGGCGCAGTTGGAGATGAACAAGGCGATGGCGGTCGCCGCCGAGGCTCAACGGGCGGCGGTCGAAGACATGAAGCGCGCCGCGAAGGAGGCCGGTGTGGCGGCGAAGGAAGCGACCGAGGCCGCTAAGGGCGAGGCGTCCAAGGCGTGGGTGAAAGCGTGGAGCATCCCAGCGGAACCCGTTGCCCCTGCGAAGGCGCCGGCCATTAGGATCGAGCGACGTACGGCCCCGACGCCCACGCCGGCGCCCGCGAAAGCCCCGCAGGCCCTCAAGGAAATTCGCATCGAGACGGCCCCCTTCCGCGAGAGCGCCGACATGGCGGTCGTGCCGAAGGAGGAACTAAAGAAGCTCCTTTCCCTCGTCGAGGCGACGAAGGAACTGGAGAAACGGATCAAGGAATTGGAGCAGGAGAAGGAAGAGAAGCAAGACAGGTATGGATCGTCGAGGTAGCTGGCCAAGCGTGATAAGCGTCACTTTCCCAATGGATATCGCGGCGGATCGATCGGCCCCTCGTCGCTGACGATCGCTGCCCGTTCCTTGTCTCGCAGCAAATCTGCGATCTTGTGCGGTTGACCGTCGATGACGATCTCGTCGCGAACCAGCCGGACGCCGTGGCTGTAGTCGACGTACCAGTCGACGTGGACGTTGGTGAGCGGCTGAATCGGTTGACCGTTCAATTGCCGCCAGCCATAGATCGCCAGGCGGTTCGGGCGTTCGTGGATCTTTTTCGATACTACGATGTCCTTTTTTCCGCCGGTGGCGAGCAGCCCGAGTCGCTGGCCTTTTCGCTGCGTTTCGATCTTCTCGTTCGATAATAAGAATGCGGCGATCGATTCTCGATCCTCCGTGAGCGGTTGCGGCGCTAGGCGCACCTCAGCGACGGCGTCGATCGCGTCGACCATCTTCCGCGTCGGCAACACGCAGCCGAAGAGGTCGGCCAGCCGCTGCGCCGTTTGCGGCGTCATCGGGATCCGGACGAAGTCGGCATCGCCGCCGATCGCTAGATAGTCGGGAGCCGCCTCGATCTCGCCCTGCACGTCGCCGGCGGCGATCTCATCATAGATCGCCGCTTCGCGCTCCTCGCGCGGCAGCTCGGCAATCTTCCGCATAAACGCCCGCCCGCCAAGAGCGTCGTCGTTCCGCCGCGGGATGCCCTCGATCCCCCTCCCTCGCAGAGAGGGGCTAGGGGAGGGATTCGCCTTCACTTTCAACGTTGCGCTGCCGCTTCCATCCTCCCCCGACTCATCAACAACCGGCTGCTTCTCCACAAACGCCTCATAAGCCCGCGGTCCCCCAAACGTCCCCCACGTGCCCTCCGCGGGCGTCCCCAGCGTCTGCACATGCACCAGCCCGTTCATGTCCCCGACAAGCGCCGTGTGGAGAATCTTGTTCTGCGGATTCTGGTGAACGTAGAACCGCACCTGTCCATCGAGCCCTGAATACTCGGTAAACGGTCCCGTCTGTTTTTCTTCCATGTCGAACTCCGGCCGAAACGCCTCGACCATCCGCTGCGTCGCGCGGAACGTGCCGCCGTCGGGACCGACGACCTTCTTGCCGTTGAGCTCGATGTTGCGATCGTCATACGCCAGCACGATCAACCTCCGCGTCTCGTCCCCTTGCAACCAGCGGACAAACTTGCCGCCATGCTTTGCGGCCTCGAACGCATAGTTCGCGTCGAGGATTGCAACCCGATCGATCCACGGTGGAATCTCGTCGAAGGCTTCGATCACGCCAAAGATAAAACTGCCGCCGCCGCTATGCCCCGTGAGCGTGACGCGGGCGTCGTCGCCGCCGAACTCGCGGCGCCACTGGTCGGCGAACGCGCCAATTTGCGCGTTGCCGTCGGCGCGGCTGCCGCGCCACGTCGGCCAACTGAGTCCGCCTGCTTCGGCGCAGACCAGCGTGAGCGGTTCCTCCGGCGTCAGCGTCCGCAGCAGCCGGGTTTGAGCGAGCACATGTTGGATGTCGTAGTGCCAGTCGAGCCCTTCCGCCTTCGCACAGCCAAGCGTCTGCTCCAGCGTGTTGCCGTTGGGGAGGGCGAAGATCATCACCCGCGGCGGCATTAGCTTGTCGGCCGGCGCCTCGCTTGCCGCCGGCTGATTCGCGTAAATCCGCACCTGCGGTTCGATCGTTGCGAACCAACCTTCCTCAGCCGCCGCCGACGCACGGCAACAGGCGGTTGCCAATAGGAAGTAAAGGATCCGCTGGTTCGTGAATTCGTACCGTGGCATGGCGAATACGGCCGCTGGAGGCCGTTCAATTGACTTCTTCGTTTTTTGCCGCGCGAGGGGGTCGGATGTTTTAGGCTAATCGCGAGTGCGCGACCGTCGCACCCATTGTAATCGGTCTCGTGGGCCCAGTCGGCGCCATCGGCTTACCGCAGAGTTGATGAGCCGGAGAAGAGCTTTAACCTAGAGTTGGAGACCGTCCGGTGACCGGACACGTGCGTCCAGTCACATACCACGGCTGCGCCGTAGACTTTGCTTGAGCGTCTCGATGTCAGAACCATCCTCACCAACCCGAATTAGCGACAAGCTGTCATGGCCGTTGGCAACCGCGCTCATTGTCTGGATCGCGATCGCCGTGGCGGGTTGGTACGGCATTTCCGCTTATGGTTTCCAAGGCGATCCGCAGGCGACGACTGGCATTGTTTCGCAGTGGCCGGTCGACTCGACAATCGTCTGCCTGACAGATCGGCCGACCCTCGCACTGTTTCTTCACCCAAAATGTCCCTGCTCGCGGGCGACGGTGGGAGAGCTTGAGCGCCTGCCGGTACTAGTTCCGAGCGACGCTCTCCCCGACATTTGCGTCGTGGCGGCGGCTCCGCGCTCGACCGGCGACCAGTGGCGGGAATCGCCCTTTTTGGATCGCGTTGCAAGGCTTCCTAACGTTCGCATCGTGCGCGACCCGGGCGGCGTCGAGACGGCGCTCTTCGGCGTACGGGTCAGCGGCACCGTGTTGCTGTTCGACCCGGCGGGGAATCGCCTCTACGCCGGCGGCGTGACGATGGCGCGCGGCCATGCCGGCGACAACGTTGGTTTGCAGGCGGTGACTGACTTGCTGATTGATAGCGACGCCGACGTGTCGTCGATTCCGCCGTTCGGCTGTGTGATGGTTCGCGAGAATCGAGAGCCTGCGAGCGCGACGCCTGTTTCCAATCAAGACGACGGCAACTCGCCAGATGAGCCGCCGGAGAGCGATGGCTCGCAAGCACTCTCATCACGATCCGCCGGAGGCGATCCGTCATGATCAGCGCGACCGGCGACGCCAATCTAAAAGCTCGCGCGGATGAGATCCTCCGTCAGCGCGAGCGGCAGATTTACCGGCGCATCGATCGGATGTTCGCCGTGCTGATGGTCGTGCAGTGGATTGGCGCCGTCGTGACGGCCCTCTGCATTTCGCCCCGGACCTGGTCGGGCGGAACGTCGAGCCTTCATCCTCACGTTTGGTTCGCCTTCTGGGTCGGCGGCGTCTTGGCCTCGCTGCCCATCTGGCTGGCGTGGCGGCGGCCTGGCGCCGTGGTCACGCGCTACACGATCGCCGTGGCCCAGATGATGTTTTCCTCGCTGCTCGTGCAAGTGAGCGGCGGCCGCCTGGAAACCCATTTTCACGTCTTTGGTTCGCTCGCCTTCCTGGCGGCGTATCGCGATTGGGGCGTCCTCATGGTCGCCACGACTCTCGTCGGAGCCGACCACCTCATCCGCGGGATCTTCTGGCCGCTGTCGGTGTTCGGCGTCGCCACCGCCGACGAATGGCGGTGGGTCGAACATACCGGCTGGGTGCTGTTTGAAGACTTGTTCCTGCTGATCACGATGCGCAAGAGCATGGAGGAAATGCGGAACAACGCCCTCCAGACGGCGCTGTTTGAATCGCACCACGCCGATTTGAAGCGGTATTCTCAGCAACTTCATCGTTCGTACGAGAAAGAGCGCTCGATTATCGAGGGATCGCTCGACGCGGTTGTCGAACTCGACGCTCGCGGCAAGGTGCTCAACTGGAACGGACAAGCCGAGCGGTTGTTCGGCTGGACAGTCGCCGAGGCGATTGGCAGCCAGTTGGAAGAACTGGTCATTCCCGACCACGACCGCCACCGCTACCTCGAAGGTTTGCGTGAGCTTTCCCAGGAACATGCCGAGCCGATGTTCCATCAGCGCTTCGAAATGGAATGCGTCGCCCGCGGGGGGCGTCGGTTTGACGTCGAGTTGGCGATCGTTTCGATCCAGGAAAGCGAAGAGACGACGTTCTGTGCGTTTGTTCGGGACATCACCGATCGCAAGTCGCATGAACTCGACATGCGGCGTGCAATGGAAGAGGCCGAAGCCGCCAATCGCACCAAGAGCGAATTCCTGGCCAACATGAGCCACGAAATTCGGACGCCGCTGAACGGAATTCTCGGTTTCGCAGAGCTATTGGCGCGCAACGCCGACGATGGGGACGAGCGGCTCCGCCGCGACTACGCCGAGACGATTCGCACCAGCGCTCGCCATCTGCTCGAATTGATCAACAACGTTCTTGACCTCTCGAAGATCGAGGCGGGCAAGCTCCAAGTCGAACATGCTCGGTTCTCGCCCCACCAGTTGATCGCCGAGGTCGTCTCGCTGCTGCGGGTGCGTGCCGTGGAGAAGGGAATCGTCCTGAACTATCGCTGGGACGGCCCGATTCCCGAGACCGTGGCGTCCGACCCCCATCGCATGCGGCAATTGCTGATCAACCTGGTCGGCAACGCGATTAAGTTCACCGAGCAAGGGAGCGTCATGGTCGTCGCCCGCACGCATCGCGAGGCCGACCGCTGCTACCTGACGCTCGAGGTGCGCGACACCGGCATCGGCATCGACTCGGCGAAACTCAACGACATCTTCCATCCGTTCGTTCAAGCCGACAGTTCGATGACCCGTCGCTACGGCGGCACGGGGCTGGGTTTGGCGATCTGCAAGAACATTGCCGCGGCGCTCGGCGGCTTGTTGTCGGTCGACAGTGAATTGGGGCACGGCACGACGTTCACCGTACAGGTGCCGATCGGCGATTTGCGGCATGTTCGCATGTTGGAAGCGCCCCCCGACGCGACCACAGGCGACTACGTCGATCGGCCGAGTTCGGCTAATCTGCAGGGAATCCGTATCCTGTTGGCGGACGACGGCGAAACCAATCGCAAGCTGATCCAGGTCTTCCTGTCGCGCCACGGCGCCGAAGTTCAAACCGTCGAGAACGGCGAGATGGCCTGCCGACTGGCGCTGGCCGAACCATTCGACGTTGTGCTGATGGACATGCAGATGCCGCTGCTCGACGGCTATGCGGCGACGCGAAAGCTGCGGTCGCTCGGCTTCGAGAAGCCAATCATCGCGCTTACCGCCCATGCGATGAAGGGCGACCGCGAGAAGTGCACGTACGCCGGTTGCTCAGGATACCTTTCCAAGCCAGTGAACGTCGACGAACTGACTCGGGCGGTGGAGGATGCCGTTGGCTTCGGAGCCCGTTGTCGCATCAACGCGAAGGCCGAGAAAGAAAAGAAGATCAAGCGCGCCCTTGCCGGGCCGATTCGCTCGAGCTTGCCGACGGAGGACGAGATGCTGCGCGAGATCGTCGCGGAGTTCGTCGAGAGCATTCCGGCGCGGCTCGATGCCATGGAACGGGCGCTCGCCAGTGAAGATTACGAAGAGTTGCAACGGCACGTTCATGGGCTCAAAGGTTCAGGCGGCACGGCTGGATTTACGTGCCTATCGGAAATTTCGGCTGAGCTCGAAGCCTTCGCCGCGAAAGGAAGCGGCGATCATGCGGCGGCGTTGCTCGGCGAATTGAGGGAGATGGAGCCGTTAATAGTCGTCTGACGATGGCCGGGCGCCAGCGCAGCCCGGCGACTAGGACGCGACCTCCGCAATCGCTATGACCATTTCAATGACCATGCCCGAGCTCGAAGCGCCGCCGGCCCCGCAGGTCGCGACTGGCGGAGTCGACGCCGCGACCGTCAAGCTATCGAAGTTGATGGTGGTCGACGACGAGCCGACCAACGTCAAGATCGTTCGTCGCTTGCTCGAACTCGAAGGCTTCTCGCAATTCGTCACGACGACCGACGGCCGGAAGGCGATGACGCTCATTCGCGACGAGCGCCCCGACTGCGTGCTGCTCGATCTGATGATGCCGTTCGTCACGGGCCTCGACGTCCTTGACGAGATGCGACATGATCCGGCGACGGCGCATATCCCGGCGATCATTCTGACGGCGGTGACCGATCACAAAATCCGTTGCGAGGCGCTGAAGCGCGGCGCCACCGACTTTCTGAACAAGCCGGTTGAGCCCGCGGAACTCGCGCCGCGCGTCGTCAACGTGCTGTCGGTGAAGGCGTATCAAGACCAACTGCTGCGATACAACCAGAACCTTGAATCGGCGGTGCGCGAGCGAACGCGGCAGCTGGAGCAGGCCTACCGCGAAATCGGCTTGGTGCTGGCTCGCGCGGCTGAGTATCGCGACAACGACACGGGGCTGCACGTCGTGCGCGTCGGCCGCTACGCTCGCTTGATCGGCGAGGAGCTAGGCATCGTCGGCGACGAGGCGGATTTGCTCGAACGAGCGGCGCAACTCCACGACGTCGGCAAGATCGGCATCCCCGATGCGATCTTGCTCAAGCCCGGGCGGCTCACCGACGAAGAGTTCGATCTGATGAAGCGCCATTGCTCGTTCGGCGATCGGATTCTTCAGCCTTATTCGGACGACGAGAATTCCTCGAACGGCGAGGGGCACGAGGACTTTCGAAACATCACTAACGGAGCCACGCCGCTGCTGGTGCTCGCACACCGTATCGCGATGAGCCACCACGAACATTGGGACGGCACCGGCTATCCCACGGGCTTGAAGGGCGAGGAAATCCCGCTCGAAGGCCGCATCACAGCGGTCGCCGACGTGTTCGACGCCCTTAGCTCCAAACGCTGCTATAAGGATTCCTTCCCGATCGACGAATGCTTCGACACGATGGCCGACAAGCGCGGGAACCACTTTGACCCGCAGGTGCTTGATGCGTTCCTGAGCCGCCGCGACGACGTGATCGACGTGCTGCTGCGCTTTGCGGATGAAGGGTGAGCGAGGCCTCTGGTCGCGGGGGTAACCTAGGCTAGGGGCGTTCGGTGGGCCGGTCGGCGAGTTTCTCCTCCAACGTCGCGAGCACGCCAAGCCGCTTTCCCCATTGCCGTAGATAGGCCTCATCCAACGGACCTTGAATGAAGAGTAGGTCGGCCACGTCGATTAGATCGCGCGGACGGTTGGCGATGAGTTTCAGGAGGATCAAGTCTTCGGCGGTGACGATCGAGACGTGACCAACCTCAGTAGGCATGGTGGTGCTGCGAGACAGCAGCGACTTCTGAAAATCATTTTCGGCAATGAACACGTCCACGTCGACCGTTCCGCTCGCGCAGTAGGTCTTGAATTTGACCAGCGGCATGCCTGCCACCTGATCCAGCCAGCCTCGCATGTAGGCTTCAGGAACCGTGTAACCGCGTGCCTCAATGGTCTCGAAGAATCGCGGCAAATCGTCGCGATCAATGCCGATTGTCAGATCGACGTCCCAGGTTGGGCGCGGAATGCTGTAGGCCCTTACAGCTAGGCCGCCCATGACCGCGTAACGTAAGCCCAGTTCGTGCAAAACGTCGACGAACTCTAGCAACGTCTCGTAAACGTCTTTCATTCCGCATCCTGCAGTCTCGCCATCGCCTTCAGCATGTTCTCATTGCGAAGGTCGTTCTCGCGGCGAATCAACTCGAAGCGACGTGCAACCTGCTCGGGCGTCCCTGAATCGAGGTGGGGGATATTGTCGCGGATAGCTTGCAAAGTGAGATTGAACCGTTGCGCCGGCGTCATGCGACGGTATTCGTCAAGCGTTTCTTGGCTCAGCATAGGGAACTCCTCGACTTGCGATGGCATTCCAATTTTAGCACGGCCCGGTAGCGAC
>JBGSMO010000089.1:0-2743 GCA_041740115.1 Pirellulales bacterium | reverse complement strand
ACGCCGATCGCCTCGGACGCCTCTTCGATCGTGTGACTCTCGGCGATCAGCTCGCAGAGCTTCGTGCGACGCGCGGGCGTCATGATGCGGCTGCTGCCGTGCGTGTAGGACGGTTGCATGTGAATTCCCCTTTGATGTTTCTGGGCGGCGACGCGTGAAGTTTCTCGCCAAGGCGCGAAGGCGCAAAGGAACGCAAAGAAGAAAGACGGGGGAATAACAAGAATTCCTATTCCCCGTATTCTTTGCGAATCTTGGCGTCTTTGCGCCTTGGCGAGAGAGATCACGGCTCGCCGGCAAGACGTGGACGGAAGTTCACGTTAGCGGATTGGGTGGCCCAATTTCAACGGAAAAGTTGGCGGATTTAATTTGGGCTTTTTGGGGAGAAGTTTTGGCGGCGCGGCCAGTTTTGGGACGCGGGGAGGCCCATTTGGGGAGGCGCTCCGGCGGGTCGTTGACCCGCGGCGTGGGGAATCGTCGGTTGCAAATTGGTTGGCGTTGCGCTCATGCTGGTTGACCTGCGGCGTTGAGTCCGCCTCGGGTTCATTGAACCGACGTGAAAGCTACGCATGGCCCGGCGTGAATCAGGACAACTTGAACGGACGCCGATTACCGCGGCTGATATGGAGCGGTTCCATCGGAACGCGCCCGCGGCGCTGGCGCGGCGGGGACCGGCGTTCGTGGGCGAGACGTTTGCCGAGGCGTTCGAGACGCTGCTCATCGGCGGGACGCCGATCGTAGGGATGCTGCAGTTCGGCTGGTCGGCGAATCAGTTGCTGCTGTTCCTCTTGATCGGGACGTGGACGGCGATCTTGCTCGACTTTACCAAATATCTTTCGTTGGCGGGGGCGGCCGAGCGATACGCGGCGACGAAGATTGACGATTGGCACGTGTGGGTCGTGACCGGCGCGCTGCGAAAAGGAGAGCGCGAGGCGCCGGCGGAGCATCTGCGGGTAAAGCAGGAACCGGCGATGGGCGTGTTCGTCGATCTCGTTTGCGGCGGGATTGGGACGCTGTTCATTCTGCTGGCGCTGGCCGAAGGTCCTGGCCTGCATGTGCGCGAGATGCTCGCCGAGCGGAGCGTGCAGTGGAGTCTGGCCGGGCTGATTGGATATCAGCTGCTGTTGGCGGCGTGGGAGATCGTGCGCTGCCGGCGCTTGCCCGGGACGTGCGAAACCAAGGTCGCGCTGGGGATGCGCGGGCTCGGCTTGTTCCTACTGATGTTTCTCGTCGTGATGCTGCGCGAATCGGCAGGCGAAAGCGGCGAGATCTCGCGCGGGGTAATGCTGACCGTGAACGGGCTGGTCGTCGCCCTGGCCCTGTTCAACGTCGTCGGCCTGCTGTGGCTACGCGGCGAGACGCGGTGGCTGCGGGACTATTTGGAAGAGCGACGGAAAGGGCGCGCGGCGGCGG
Organism: Pirellulales bacterium; assembly: GCA_041740115.1. Taxonomy (GTDB): domain Bacteria; phylum Planctomycetota; class Planctomycetia; order Pirellulales; family Lacipirellulaceae; genus Lacipirellula. The sequence goes on along the minus strand of JBGSMO010000089.1, from coordinate 1,333 downwards.
CTGGTCGCTGAAGCGACGCAGTCCGAAATAGATGCGACGCGGTTACTTCGTGGAGATGGAGAGCAGTTCGGTCGCCGAGCGGATTGAATCTTGCTTTCGCTTGAGCTTCGGATCGGCCAAACCGGGCGTCACTGCAATCGTCGGCTGCGGGCAGGTCTTGTCGTGGACCAAGACCTGCGACTTGCCGATGACGAACGTGTGGAAGTCGTCGACGACGAGGTTAAAGCAGTCGACGGCGTCGGTCGGTTCGACCGATTCCACCGTCAATCCGCCCGACAAAGCGTGGAGGGAAGACTTCGCCGGCAATTCCTTCGCCATGAGCCAACCGGCGCCTTCGACCCAAAAGCGGTGACCGCGGGTGGCGACGAATTCTTCCTGCGGCAGCTTCACGCGGACGACCGGGGCCGAGGCGCTGACGGTCGCGTCGGTCACGGGTCGGTACGCCAATTCGCCGGTCGTGGGATGTTGCGCGAGGACCATGTCGCCGATGCGGATCTGTTCGATCGGCGTCGGGCCCGATTGCTTCCAGACGAGCGTGCCGGCGGCGAAGCATTCGTAGAGCGTCCCCCCGCCCATGGTGACTCTGCCGGTGCTGGCAGTAACGACGCGGGCGGGTTCGCCCGAACGGCGACCGCTGGCGGTTTGGCCTTCGCCGGCGGGCCGGGCGACCATCCTCGGCGCCTGCTCGTACGCGTGCGTGTAGGTGTTGTCGACATTGGCTTGATAGTCGGTGACGGACGAATCGTACTGGAGCTCGTTGTAGCTCTTCCAAGCTTCCCACCAGGCGGTGACGTCGGCCGGCGACGCTTCGGCGCCGAGAGTGATCTTCAACACGGCTTGGATGCGCTCGTTGCGCTGGTCGGCGATCGCATTGGCCGACTCGACCCGCGATTGCGTGGTTCCCGCCCGCGACGAGGCGGATCGGAGATGGCGATTGAGAACGGCTCCCATGTCGGTCTTCGCCTGGTCGCGGCCAAAGGCGCCGTCGACTTCGAAATTCGTGCTGCGGACTTCGGCGACCTTCCGCAGCGGTTGCTGCTGGGTGACCGTCTCGACCATGCGGACCGTCCCGTCGGGCGCGGCGATGACGTCGATTTCAGACTCGATCGGCGCCTCGAGGGCGGCCATCAGGAGCGGGACGTAGTCGGTCGTCGGGCGGGGGCGCAATGCCTCGGCGGCGGCCTGACGAACTTCCGGGATGCTCGAGAAGACCGACAGTTCCAGCAGGTTGAGCGTGGCGACGTGCTGCGGCATGTTCGCTAGCGCAGCGGTCATCGCCAGCACCAACTCAGTGCGATGCTGCTGGCCGTCGGCGGTTCCGAGCGTGCGCACC
>JBGSMO010000032.1:0-2968 GCA_041740115.1 Pirellulales bacterium | reverse complement strand
GCACCGAGCTCACCCGCAGCGGCACGCTCGGCTCGGTGCCCAGCACATTCGCCACCGGCTACAAGTACGCCGGCCTCGGCTACACCACCGCGTTCGACGCCGCGATCGCCCCGCTCGGCGCCCGCCACGCCCATCTGGAGTTCGCCGATACTCCCTGCATCGATAAAGGTTGTTTCATCCTCATGGGGAACAACCAGTACGCCCTCGAAGCGATCGAAGCGAACGATCCCGCGCGACTGCGGATGCTCATCGCGTGGCTCCTTGGCGCCACGAAGGGGTACGCCCCCAAGCTCGTGAACCCCGGCGGCGTCGAAGTCTGGAAGCAATCGTCGACCGCGCGCGGTAACGGACTCGATGATCCGATTCCTGGCTACAAGATCACGCCGCGGGCCATCATCCGCGAAATCGTCGCCGCGGCCAATGACCTCGGCCTGCCTCACCCTGCGCACATCCACTGCAACCAACTCGGCATGCCGGGCAACTGGCGGACGACGCTCGCGACAATGGAAGCAGTCGAAAGCCGTCGCGCCCACTTCGCCCACATCCAGTTCCACAGCTACGGCGGCGGCGAGGGGGACGAGTTCAGCATGTCGAGCCGCGTCCGCGAGTTGGCCGACTACGTGAACGCTCACCCCAACCTCACCGTCGACGTCGGCCAGGTGATGTTCGGCGACGCCGTGGCGATGACCGGCGACGGCGCGGCCGGCTACTTCCTCCACAAGCTCTACGGCAACCGCTGGTTCAATTGCGACGTCGAGGTCGAAGCCGGCTGCGGCGTCACGCCGATCGAGTATCGCCGCAAGTCGGTCGTCCACGCCCTGCAGTGGGCCATCGGCCTCGAGTGGTATCTGCTCGTCGACGATCCGTGGCAAGTAATGATGAGCACCGACCACCCCAACGGCGGCTCGTTCCTCGCGTATCCGCAGATCATCCGCCTGCTGATGGACCGGGAGTTCCGCCGCGAAACGTTCGCCCGCTGCCCCGCCGCCGTGCGCGAACGCTGCCTCCTCGGCGATCTCGATCGCGAATACACGCTGGGCGAGATCGCGATCATCACCCGCTCCGGCCCCGCGCGAGCCCTCGGCCTCAAACAGAAAGGTCACCTCGGCATTGGCGCCGACGCCGACGTAACGCTCTACACGCCGAGCGAGAACTATCAGGAGATGTTCGAACTGCCCCGCCTGGTGATCAAGTCCGGGGAAACCATCGTCGACCAAGGCGAGATCCGCGCGACCCCCGACGGCATCGCCCTTCACAACGCCCCCGCGTTCGACATAGACCGACTCCCCGCCCTGGAGTCGTGGTTCAACGACCATTACTCGTTGAAGATAAAGAACTACGCCCTCGCGTAGCGATCCCCTCATTCGCCCCCGATTCTCGGAAATTGAAAACTTCCGAATCCACCCCCGCGGCGACTCCGAACACTTTCACACAGGGCCCTGTTTTGTCGTAGACGAGTCGCCCACCCTGGGCGGCCTCCAAACCATTGCTATCACTGAATATGGAATCTCTACCATGAAACTCGCCATCTACACGCTCGCGCTGGCCGCCCTGGCCGTCGCGGCACAACCGGTCCAAGCCGGCAAATGCGCCAAGAGTCGCGTGGCTCAAGTGCAGCGCCACTACGTCGCCGCCGAGGCTGAAAAGCCGAAGACGATCGTCGAAACCGCCGCCGGGATTGAGGACTTCAGCACGCTGGTCGCCGCCGTGAAGGCAGGCGGCCTCGTCGAAACCCTCTCGGGCAAGGGCCCATTCACGGTCTTCGCACCGACGAACGAAGCCTTCGCGAAGCTCCCCAAGGGAACCGTCGAAGACCTGCTGAAGCCTGAAAACAAGGAGAAGTTGGTCGCGATCCTGACCTACCACGTCGTTCCCGGCAAGGTGATGGCCGCCGATGTCGTCAAGGTGAAGGAAGCGAAGACGGTTCAAGGGGACAAGGTGAAGGTCACCGTCAAAGATGACGAGGTGATGATCGACAAGGCCAAGGTCTTGAAGACCGACGTCGAATGCTCAAATGGCGTGGTCCATGTCATTGACTCCGTCCTCCTGCCGAAATAGATTGCGAAGCGGCCGGCGCGGGGCGAAGCTTTCTCGCTCGCCCCGCCGCCGGGCCACTTCTCAATCGAAGAGACTGCCGTTGTCCGCATCCGCTACCAGCGTGATGGCCCGCGTCGCCGCCGGCGACCCAGCCGCGATGGAAGACTGCCTGTCCCGCTACGGCGGGCTGGTCTGGTCGATTGCGCGCCGCTTCTCTCCGACCAATGCCGACGCCGAGGATGCCGTTCAAGAAGTCTTCATCGAAGTCTGGCGACACGCCCAGCGGTACGACGAGTCGATCGCCTCGGAGCCGACGTTCATCGCGATGATCGCCCGCCGCCGACTAATCGATCGCCAGCGCCGCCGCGACCGTCAGCCGCAGACGACCGCGTGGGACGAAACGACCCTCCCGCAAGAGGCTAGAGACCCGGCCGAATGGCTGCAGGTGTGCGACGACGCGAATCGCGCCCGTGAAAAGATGCAGGAACTGTCCAGTGAGCAACAGCGCGTGCTGAAGCTCGCCCTCGAAGGAGGCTGCTCGCAGTCTGAAATCGCCGAACGGCTCCAGTTGCCGCTCGGCACCGTCAAAACACACGCCCGCCGCGGACTCATCAAGCTCCGCGAGTTGCTGGCCACGAGCGCCGACAAGCTATCCGGGAAAGGAGGCGCGGCATGAGCACCGGACCTTCTTCCCACGACCGTCGCCTGGAACTTCTCGCCGAGCGGGCCCTCTTTGGGCTGTCGATGGAGGATCTTCGCGACTTGGAATTCTTGGGCGGCGATGCGTCGCCCGTCGACGAGATGGCGCTCGCCGCCGCGGCGCTCGACCTCGGCCTGCATGGCCATGCGATGGCGCACGAGACGCTGCCGGCCCATCTGCGACAGCGAACGCTCGACGCCGTCCGGAAGGCCGCCGTCGAAGAGCGAAAGG
>JBGSMO010000007.1:0-9369 GCA_041740115.1 Pirellulales bacterium | reverse complement strand
CGCCTCGGCCAAGCCGCCGCGCATCGCGTCGGTCGAGATGAGCCAACCTTATCGGCGCAGCTCTAGCGCCGTCGCGAGCGCCACCGCCGCGTTCGCCGCCTGATGCTGCCCCAACATCCGCAGTGGGGCCGCATTCAGCGTGAATCGCTGCTCGCCGCTGCCCGCTGAAAAGTCGACCTCGCCCGCTGCCGCGTGAGCGTCAACCTCGTGCGGCGCCCGATAAACCACCTCAAAATCCCGCCGCGCGTCGATCACGCGGGCCCCATGCTGCCGGGCGATTTCGAGTAGCACGTCATGGGCCGAGTCATCCAGCGTGCCCAGCACCACTGGGACGCCATGCTTGATAATGCCCCCCTTTTCGGCCGCGATCTTGGCCGTCGTATCGCCAAGCTGCTTCGTGTGATCAAGGCTGATGTTGGTGACCACCGTCACCGCCGGTTGGCAAACATTGGTCGAATCGAGCCGCCCGCCAAGCCCCACCTCTAGCACGACCGCATCAACTTGTCGATCGGCGAAATGCATCAGCGCGATCGCCGTCGTCAATTCGAAGAACGTCGGCGAATGCGACGAATCGCCGGTGGCGACGCCGTGGTCGTCCATCTGCTGCACGACGGGCCGAATCCGATCGACGAACGACACTAATTCGTCGGCAGAGCAGGGGATGCCGTTCACCGCGAACCGCTCCTCCAGCCGCTCCAAATGGGGCGAACTGTAGACGCCGACGTCATACCCCGCGGCATGCAGAATCGCAGCGATGAGCGCCGACGTCGAACCTTTCCCCTTGGTCCCCGCGACATGCACGATCGGCAACCCCGCATCGGGATTGCCGAGCCGATTCAGCAGGGTCCGCATCCGATCGAGCTTCAGCTGGCGCTCACCGTACGGCAACACGGCGACCCGCTCGTAATTGATCCTGCCGAAAAGGAATTCGAGGGCGGCGGCATGACGATCAGAGGGGACCGCGTCGAGCATGAGCGAACGTCGTAAGGGTGGGGGAAGCATTGGTTGCTTCTTCCCACGATAGACCCAACCGCCCAGAGGCGACAAGCAAGGTCGCCCGATTTGCTCGCATTGGCGCCAGCGCCTTCTTTGCGATCCTTTGCGCCTTCGCGCCTTTGCGTGAGACTTGTCCGATCGCTTCTCGCCAAGCCGCGAAGGCGCAAAGGATCGCAAAGAAAAGGGGGCACTTGGATAGAACGCTGGGCTTGAGCGATCGCCCTGAGATTCTGCCCCAAAAAATGAAGGGCCGACGAGGTGCGGGAAACCTCGTCGACCCTTCCAGAGGGGGGGAGACGCAAAGGAAACGTGGGTGAGCGTGAGTACCCGATCGTTTGTTTGGAGTGGCCGCCGCGGTTGGGAGGTTGAAGTCCGCGGCAGCCGAAGGCATCTAAAGCGAATGGGGCGCCAAACCCGCCTCTGTCGCGGCGACAAATTCGCGGGTGCGAAACGACAGACCCTAAGGTGTGCTATTAAAAAGATTTACGGCTTGTGTCGCCAAAAATCGCGTCAGCGACAACTGTCGTGTCGTGCCCAATTCGTTGTAACTCTGGCAAGAAGCTTTGAAAGAACTTCTCCCGCCGCGGAACCGCAGCCCCCGATCCGCCGTAATAGAGTGATTGTGGCCCCGTTCACGGGGGTTCGCCTATGGCCGGCCCGCTCCAGTGGCTATCATGGCAGCCCCGCCGCAACTCCTTACCACGTCAGCCCTTCCCGCTATTTGTCGCCCCATGCTCGTTCTCGAAAACGTCCGCAAAGCCTACATCGAGCCGAGCGGCGAACCGCTGCCGATCCTGGACGTCGAGCGGTTTGAAATCGCCGCCGGCGAGCAGGTCGTCCTCCGCGGCCGCAGCGGCTGCGGCAAGACGACCCTACTCAACTGCATCGCCGGGCTTACCACCGCCGACAGCGGCACGATCATGGTGAACGGCCGCGACGTCACCAAGCTCCCCGAGGCCACCCGCGACCGCTTCCGCGCCACCTACATCGGCTTCGTGTTCCAGACGTTCAACCTGCTGCCAGCATTCACGGCCCTCGAAAACGTAATGCTCGGGATGACCTTCACTGGCTCAAAACCCGACGCCGTCCGAGCCGCCCAACTCCTCGCGGACGTGGGTTTAGGCCATCGCCTCACCCACAAGCCGCGGGCCCTCTCCGTCGGCGAGCAGCAACGCGTTGCTGTTGCCCGCGCCCTGGCGAACCGCCCGGTGCTGCTGCTGGCCGACGAGCCGACCGCCAACATCGACCCCGCGCACCAGCAGCACGTCATCGACCTGCTGCGGTCTGCCTGCGAGCGTGAGAACATCGCCATGTTGCTAGTCACCCATTCGCCCGAAGTGTCGCAGCAATTCAGCCGCATCGAGGAACTGGAACAAGTCAACCGCGCGGCGAGGGTGGCATGAGCTATTTCAAAATCGCTTGGCGAAACATGCAGGAGCGGGCGCTCGCCAGTTCGCTTACGGGCCTCTCGATGGCCCTCGGCGTCGCACTGATGGTGCTGGTGCTGGTGATTCACGAAGTCGTCGTCGCGCAGCTCTCGAACGACGCGCAAGGCTACAACTTCATCGTGGCAGGGAAGGGGAGTCCGTACGAGATCGTGCTGACCACGGTCTTTCATGTCGGGAAGCCACTCTATCCGATTCCGTGGAAGTACTATCAAAAGTTCGTCGACGGCGAGTTCGCGCAGTTTACCGATCTCGCCGTGCCGATCTGCCTCGGCGACAGTTATCCGACGGAGGATGGCCAGCTCTTTCGCGTCGTCGGCACCACGCCCGACATGTTCAACGAACTCTCCTACGGCGCCGACTCCCAGGGGAACGAGAAGCGATACGAGTTCTCCTCCGGCCGCAACTTCCGCCAAAGTCACTTTTTCGAAGCGGTGATCGGCTCCGTCGCCGCGAATCGCACCGGCCTAAAAGTCGGCGACCGGTTTCAGCCGTCGCACGGCATCAGCGTTGATGGGGACAAGCACGACGATTTCGAAGTCGTCGGCATCCTCGCCCCCACCGGCACGGCGAACGACCGAGCGTTGTTCGTGAACGTCGAAGGCTTCCTACTGGGCGAACGTCACGCCCGCGCGCCGAAGCCAGGCGCTAAACCAGAACCCCCGATCGTCTTCGCCGACGCACCTCCCGGGCAGCGGGCGGCGCTGCCGTTTTCGCAGCGCGAAGTCACCTCGATCCTCGTCCGCTGCAATCCCGAAGAGATGATGGCCCCGATGCAGATCGACATGGGCGTCAACAAGGGCGACGACCTCACCGCCCAAGCCGTCGCCCCGGTCAGCGTCGTCGAACGCCTCCAAGCCAGCTTCCTCGCCCCGATGCGGCTCATCCTGCTGGTTCTCACGGTGATGATCGTCATCGTCGCCGGCATCAGCATTCTGGTCAGCATCTACAACTCGATGAGTGAGCGGAGCCACGACATCGCCGTGATGCGGGCCCTCGGCGCCAGCCGTAACGCGGTGATGGCCGTCATCTTGGTCGAATCGATCCTGCTATCAATCCTCGGCGGCCTCGCCGGCCTGGTCCTGGGCCACGGCGTGCTGGCGTTAGCGAGTCCCGTCGTTGAGTATTACACCGGCGTCACGGTGCGGGCCTGGAGCTTCACCTGGCAAGAGACGCTATTGGTCCCGGGTCTCGTGGCGTTCGCGGCGCTGGTCGGCTTCCTGCCCGCCCTCTCCGCATATCGCACTGATGTGGCCAAAACCCTCGGCGGAGCCCGATAGTTACGCTAAATCACAGCATTTAGAACTCCACGGAGCACCGCTTGCCAGGAGGTGAGTCGCTTATGCGAGCGACCCCGTGGCGGGTACAATGGAACGCCCTGCCCCACGGGCCGCTTGAGAGGATGAAATGATGACGAAGCATACAAAAATCCGAGCCGTAGCGACGACCCTGTTCGCCGCGTTGCTCTTACTCGGCGACATGGCGGCCACCGTCCAGCGCGCCGCCGCCTGCCCCTTCTGCAGCGCCGCGATGGCGACTCTCGGCCAGGAGATCGCCGGCGCCGACGGAGCGGTGATCGCCGAATTGATCAAACCGATGCCCGCCGCCGACCCGGCCGCCGGTCCCATCGACCCGACGACGGCCGCCGCCACCTTCCGCATCGTGAAGGTCCTCCGCGGCGAAGAGAAGCTCGCCGGCGATAAGGAAATCGACGTCGTCTACTTCGGCGAAGACGCCCCCGACAAAAAGTTCCTCATCACCGGCATCGCGGCGATCACCCCCGACAAGATCGAGTGGACCACGCCGGTCCCGCTCTCGCCCCGGGCGGTCGAGTACGTCGAGCAGCTCCCGTCGCTCCCGGAAACAGGCGTCGAGCGGATCGCCTTCTTTCAGGAATACCTCGAAGACGAAGACCCGCTCCTCGCCCAGGATTCCTACGACGAATTTGCGCGCGCGCCCTACGCCGACGTCATCGCCATTGGTCCCCGAATGCACCGCGACAAGCTGCTCCAGTGGATCAAGGATCCGACGGTCGGCCCCTCCGGCCGTCGCCTCTATCTCACGATGCTCGGCATCTGCGGCCAGCCTGATGATGTTGCCATGATCGAGGAATTCCTCAACTACGATTACCAGATCACCAAGCCCGGCATCATTGCCGCCATCGGCACGACAGGCGTCCTCGGCGCCCCGATCGGCATGGGTCTCATCGACGAAGCGATCCACGCCGACGAACGCCGCAAGAAGGAAAGCCTCGACGCGCTGATCGCCTGCTACATCAAGCTCAAAGGCCCCAGCGGCTTGGAACTGGTGAACGCCAAGTTCCTTGGCAACCCGACGGTCGAGTACAAGCATCTCCACTCGGCGATCATGGCCCTCCGCTTCCATGGCGAAGAGACCGACATCATCCCGCGCGAGAAGCTCCTCGATTCGATGCGGCTCGCCCTCGACCACAAGGAATTCGCGGACCAGGTGATCCCCGATCTCACCCGCTGGGAAGATTGGGACGTGATGCCGCGGCTCGTGAACATGTTCAAGGACGCGCCGGCCGACGATTGGATCCGCCAGCCGGTCGCGTCGTACGTCCTCGTTGCGGCCGAGCAGCCGGGCGAAGTCGGCGAGAATGGTAAGGCGGCGATCGCCGAACTCGAAAAGATCGACGCCGAAACGGTCGAACGCGCTCGCAGCCTCTCGGCCTTCAGTTTCCTCGCCAAGGCGGCCGCAGCCGATGCGACGACGCCGGGAACGACGCCCGTCGCCGACGCGACCGCCAGCCAGAATTCCGCTGCAGTGAAGGCCTCAGACGCCCCTACCGAAGTCGAACCTTCCCCCTCCGCCGCCGCCGATAAGCAACCGACAGACGCCCTCGTGCCGGCCGTGAAGGAGCCGACCTCGCTTTCGCCCGCAACGGATCAGGCCAAGGCAAATCCCCAAAAGCCGACAACGCCGGTCGCACCGGTTGCAACGACCGAGCTCCCCGTACCGAGCAAAGTGAAGCTCATCGGCGTACCATTACTGGCAGCCGTCGTGCTGCTGGCCATCTTCGCCGTCCTGTTGCGAGGGACCGATCCCCGCTCCGCCGAAGAACGCCCGTAGAGTTTCGATTAAACCGTCATTCTGAGCATAGAGCCCGTCATTCTGAGCGTAGCGAAGAATCTAGCAGCCCGTTCGAGTCGCCAGATCCTTCGCTCCGCTCAGGATGACAGTTCCATTCGCGAGCCATTTACTTACAAGACCTCATGTCCACCGCCGAAGCCTTGTCCGCCAAACGCCCAGCCATCCGCGGCGAAGAGTTTGAGTATCGCCCCATGAACACCGGCGCCATCGCGTCGTTAGTGTTCGGGCTCCTTTCGTTTCTTATCTTCTTCGCGGGTCGCGACGGGTTCCAAAATTCGCTCCTGCTGACGCCGCTGCCGCTCATCGGCATTGCGCTCGGCATCCGCGCCATGGCAGCGATGCGCGCCAACCCCGACCAGTTCACCGGCGGCCCGATGGCGAAGGTCGGTACGGCCCTCTCTGTCTTCTGCCTAATCGCAGGTTTGTCCTTCTCCGGCTACGTCTATGCCACCGAAGTCCCTCCAGGCTACGCCCGCACTTCCTTCTTCGACCTGCAGCCCGACGACATCGACCTCCGTGGCGGCCATGCGATCCCGCCCGACATCGCTGCCCTCGACGGCAAGAAGATCTTCATCAAGGGCTACATCCGTCCCGACTCCACCAACAACGGCTACCGCCAGAACATCAGCCAGTTCCTGCTCGTCCGTGACAGCAACAACTGCTGTTTCGGAGATCTGAGCACCGTGAAATACTTCGATCAGATGCTGGTGAAGATGGAGGGCGACGAGCGGGTCGATTATTCGGGCGGCCTGTTCCGCATGGGCGGCGTGCTGCGAATCTTCCCGCAACACGCCGGCGACGGCGCCCCCGGCCCGGCATTCGTCCTCGAAGCCGACTATGCCAAATGACGACCCACGCCCTGCAATGGATGGCGGTAAGCGCACTGCTACTTACGGCAGTCGGCTGTGACATCGCATCGTCAGCCCCCAAATCCTCCCCCGGCGAGCGGGCGGCGTCAGCCGCTCGGACCTCGTCAAACGAAGTAGCGGAGCCCTCAACCAATCCCGCAACGCCCCCTCAGGGGCCCGCGCCCCCGCCCGCCACTTCGCCTGCACCTGTCTCCAGCGAGCCCGCTCCAGCAACCGCCGCCGAAGTCAAGCTCCCCGATCCCGACGCTTCCGGCTACATCGAAGCGACCTTCGACGACCTGAAGTTCGAGATGACCAAGACCGAGCTCTTCGACCGGGCGATGCTCACCCCCAAGGTGAACGCCCTGATGGGGAAGAAGATCCGCGTCCGCGGCTACATCTTCCCAACGCTCCGCAAGACGGGCCTCAATCGCATCGTCCTGGTCCGCGACAACATGGAATGCTGCTTCGGCCCCGGCGCCGCGCTGTTCGATTGCATCCTCGTAACGATGGCCCCCGGCAAAACGGCCGAGTACACCATCCGTCCTGTCGCCGTGGAAGGCACGATCCGACTCGAAGAACTGCAAGGGGGCCCCGACGGCCGTCCGCTCGCGATCTACCAAATGGTCGGCGACAAAGTTGAGTAAAACGGTGTCGGGAACCTTTTGCCAATGGAAATTCTACTATCAAATCAGAGTTACCAGTGGCAAAAGGTTCCCGACACCTTCCGATTCACCACACCGGTAGACGTCGCCCCGCGTATCGCTACCCCACGGCAGAGCCGGGGGCTGAAACCCAAACTCCGAGCCGCCTGATGCCCCGCCCCGTCTTGCTCGCCGTTGCCCTCATCGCGATCGCCGCCACGGCCATCGCCGCCGAGCCCGCCAACAACTCAACGAAGCCGCCAGACCTCCCCGTCATCCTCCTCACCGGCTTCGAGCCCTTCGGTCCTGGCAAGCCCGCGAATCCCTCGTGGGAGGGAATCCGCCAGCTCGACGGCCAAGAGTGGCACGGCTACCGCCTCGCGGCCCGCAAACTGAAAGTCGAGTGGGGCGTTCCCCTCCCCGCGCTCACGCGGCTCGTCGAGGAACTCCACCCCGTCGCGATCTTCTCCTTCGGCCAGGGAGGCGGATACGCGATCGAAACGCTCGCCCAGAACCAGCGTGGCGACTATCCCGACAACGCCGGCCGGCAGCCGGCCGAACCGAACATCGTGCCTGACGGCCCTGCCGAGTATCGCGCGACGATCGACGCCAAAGCGTTGGCGCGAGAGCTCCAGTCACGCGATCGCCGCGTGCAGCTGTCTAACGAGGCGGGCGACTATCTCTGCGAGGAGACGCTCTATTCGCTCGAGCATCTCAAGGCTGGCAGCAAGTCGCCGCTGACGGTGGCGTTTTGCCACGTCCCGCCGCTGCAAGCCGCCGCGGGGCCGAACCAGGTGACGGCTGCTACGATCAAATCGTTCGTCGAAGACGTGCTCGCCGCCTGGGAAGCGACCCTGCCGCCGCCGACAGTCGGCGCGGCGACTGCCGCGACCGCCCGGCAGGCCGCAGCCGACCCGCGGGAGAAGGAAGTCCGCGAACTGATCGACCGCTACTTCAAAAGCTGGTCGAACCAAGACCTTGTTCGCTACGGCCAATGTTTCATGGCGCAGGCGGCCATCCAACTGATCGATCCGAATCGCGGCCTGATCACGATGCCTCTGGCCCCGTTCCTACAAAGCCAGCAGCAGGCCCATCAGGCGTCGCGGAACAAGATGACCGAGACTCCGGAGACGATCCAGATCCGCTTTGACGCCGAGTTGGCCCACGCACTGGTCTACTGGAAACTCGTCGACGGCGAGCGGTTGGAGTACGGCTACGACCACTTCACGCTGATGAAGTCCGACGGCAAATGGCGCATTGCGAACCTGGTCTTCTACGCCGTCCCCCCGCCCAAAGAGACCGCCCCGAAATAGGATCCGTCTTAGCCTCCGGTTCATCAAATCGCGGCATTTTTTGTGGGCTCGTATAGAAATTGGCCACCGAGTCTGATAGTGTACGGGTGTATCTTATGGCTCTTTGGCAATTCAATCTTCTACGCAACTGCCGACGTCAGCAGAACGGCGTCGACCACCTAACCGATGCGCGCCTTGCTCAGAGTTTTGTCCGTTTTGTCCCCATGTGTGCCAAAAACTATTGGCAGACATGGCACACTTGGCGCTCTTGGCAGACAAGCAAAAACCAGGCGTTTTTCGCTATACAGCCTCCGGCTCCGCCGGGGGGTAGCGCATCGTTAGACTGCCAATCCGAATGGTGGCCGACCCCCTGGCGGAGCCAAGGGCCGCTAATGCACCGTTACTTCACCCGCTTGCCGCGCTGACTAAACACAATCAGCGTCAAATCGTCCGGCTTGTGCGGCTGCCCTTCGAGAACCGACTGCATTCGTTGCATGGCAACTCCGGCAATCTTCGAGGCCGCGCTCGCCGCCGTGCCGTTCTTGAGGAACCCGGTGATCTCGTCCATCAGCAGGTTGTCGAGCACGCCGTCGCTCGCCACGAGCAGCCCGTCACGGGTCGAGACGCTGCGGACGCTGCCGACCTCGACGTGCATCGCTTCGGAGCCGAGATAGTTCGAGACTAGGTGCCGCTCTTCGTGATCGAGCGCTTCCTGCTCTTCGAGCATCCCCGCTTCCATCGCGTAGCCGACTGGCGAGTGGGACGTTGTCAGCAGCTTCACCTTGCCGCGACCGCCGACCATCACGATTTGGGCGTCGCCAATGTGGTAGGGTCGCGCTTCGCCATTCTCGATCTGGACCACTGCCAGCGTGGCCCCGGCGCCATTCTTCAGGTCGATGATCTGCCGGTTGGCTTGCTCGATCGCGTCGAGAATGGCGGTCCGCAGAGACTCGCCGGCGGCGGCCGCCGTGGCAATGTGGTTGGTGAGGCAGTCGATCGCGATGCGAGCCGCCTGCTCGCCGTTGGCCAT
>JBGSMO010000244.1:0-6042 GCA_041740115.1 Pirellulales bacterium | reverse complement strand
GCGCCCGACTGGGCCGACGCGCACTCCGCCGACAGAAACGTCGCGGCGAGCGTCGAAAGAACGACAAGCGTGCGGGCAATGCGAACCATAGCGTGCCATCCTTGGCGTCTCGGGCGCGCGGGCCCGGGGGATCGAGTGCGCGGCATCCTGCCCGCGGCGGGACGTTGTTATAGTCGCTTGAGCGCAAACAAAAAACCTCGCTGACGAGCAGGATGCTAGCGTGGGGAGTTTCGGCCGAAATCTTGCAGGAAGACGTTGCCGGGACGTGACCTATAGTTGGGGAATGGCGCGAATCAGTCGCTCGCCTCGGATGCGAAGGTGAAATGAAATGACAATCAGTCGAAATACCAAGTTCGCCGTGGGGGCGATCCTCGGCGTGACGGCGCTTGCCGTGGCCGCAGGGTTGTTGTTTCGCGGCGAATACGCCACGACGCAGAGAGCGACGCTGTCGTTCAAGATCGACGACAACTTCACCGGCGTGCGGAAGGTGCTGGTACGCACTGATGCGGCGAAGCAAATCGTCACCATGGGCGGCGGCAGCGAGTTCATCAGCCAAGATTGGCGGACGGTCGGCGGCGACGTCGGCTCGTCGCTGCGGCAACTCATCGACGATCCCAACTGGCGGCTGGAACTGCACGGCACGCTCAAGGTGCTGACCAAGGACGATTACATCGGCGAGCATGAGATCGCGCTCGATCAGCATGTCGTGATCACGCCCGACTCGCTCGTGTCGGAAGTCCGTCTCAAGGAACCGACGGCGCGGCTGAAGAAGTACGACATGACGACGAAGTTCATGCGGGATCCGCAGACGGATAACACGAACGTCGACTTGGCGCTGACGCAGGAGATACTGACCGACGCCCCGTGGTTCGCCCACGGCATCGCCAATCGGCGGGTGCTGGCGTCGGTCGAGCGGACGCTGGCCAACCAGGAGACGGCGATTCGGAAAGTGATCGCCGACAACATTGCCGATGTGCCGCTATTGCCGTTGCGTTAGGAAAAGGAAAATTGGGCCGCGAAGAGGCACAAGAGACGCAAAAAGTTAAATGAGGCGATCACCCACCGGTTGAGTCTTTCATTTTTCGCGTTATTTGCACCTCTTGGCGGCTAGCTTCTCTTTCGCGCCGATTCGCGTGATTCGCGGCAATGTTCGTCCACAAAAAAGTCGCCGAGGCCCAGCAGTTGGACCCCGGCGACTTATCGTTTCTACAGCCTACCGCTTCTCATTTGCGGCGGGCGTACTTGATTTCCATCATCTTCCACCACTCGCCTTCTTTGCCTTCGACCGGCATCATGATTTCGAAAATCTTTTCGTCGTCGCTTTCGTAACGAGTGATCATCTTGCTGGTCGTCGGCTTGCCGGTTTCCATGTCGACGCCGGTGGCCATCATCGTCGAGGTGGCCGTCTTTTCGTCGTAGGTCCCTTCCATCGTTTGCAGGAACGGGCTCATCGTGTCGATCCACGTGCCGACGTACTTTTTCTTGGTCGGATCGTAGCCGAGCTGTGAGCGGCCGCTGAACTTCATGCCGCCGAAGTCGCCTTCGAAATCGCTGAGCAGCCAGAGCTTGCCGAGCATCTTGTTGGTTTCCACCGCCTTGCTTTTCATGGGCTCGGCGTCGGCGGTTGGCCAAAGTTGTACTTCGGCGTCCCAAACTCCGACTTCGGATTCGAGGTGTTTGTGCTCGGTAGTCGGCGGCATCTGGGCCTGGGCATGCAGCGCGGGGAGAGCGGCGGCGAGCAGCGCGGCGCCGAGGACAAGGCGGACAAAGGAATGACGCATGATGGGAACTCCTTGGGGTGAAAGGAATGTTGGTCGATGAGCGGGTGAGATTATCGCGCGCTGACGGCTGGGCGGCAATCATTCTCGCGATTGACGTGCAGAAAGCGTGAAGAATGTGGGGGGAGATGAACCACGAAATACACGAAAAGGACGAAAAATGAAGAATGGGACGCGGATGAACGCTGATGGCCGCGGATAAACGCGGATTAAACTTGCCTTTGATCCGCGATCATATGCGTTCCATTCTTAGTATTCTTCTCGCGTCCTTTCGTGTGTTTCGTGGTTCCATCGCATTTCTTGCCCCGCGTTCCACCGAACCCCCGAAACGGCGATGCTGGCGCCGGCGGTTCGGCGGGATTGACGCTCCCGGGGGGGATTTCTATTCTCGTGGCCGCGCGGGCTCAGGAGGAGCCGCGCTTGCTAGCGAACATAACTGACGTCCTATTGCAGGAAGCAGCACGCTGATGACCACCGCCGCCGAACCGTCCGTCGTTCCGCCTGTCCCGATGCTCGACATCAATCGCCAGAACGGCCCGCTCTTGGCCGAGATGGAGCGAGCGATCGCCGAAATTGGCCGTAGCGGCGCTTTCCTCCATGGCCCCGCGAGCAAGGCGTTTGAAGAGGCGCTCGCCAAATACAGCCATGTGGAGCATGCGATCGGGTGCGCCTCGGGAAGCGATGCACTGCTGTTGTCTTTGATGGCGCTCGACATTGGCGCCGGCGACGAAGTGATCGTGCCGAGTTTTACGTTTTTCGCCACCGCCAGCGCCGTCTGGCGACTCGGCGCCAAGCCGGTCTTTGCGGATCTCATTCCAGAGACGTTCAACATTGACCCGGCCGACGTCGCCCGGAAGGTGACGAAGCGGACCAAGGCGATCATTCCGGTTCACCTCTTCGGCCAGTGCGCCGATATGGACGGCATTCGGGCCGCGGCGCCAGACGTGCCGATCATTGAGGACGCGGCCCAAGCGATCGGCGCCGAGTATCGCGGACAGAAGGCGGGCTCGATGGGCCTGCTCGGATGTCTCTCGTTCTACCCGACCAAGAATCTCGGCGGCTGGGGCGATGGCGGGCTCATTACGACCAACGACGCGACGCTGGCCGCGAAGCTGCGGGTGTTGCGCGACCATGGGCAGAATCCTCGCTATCATCACAGCCTCGTCGGCGTCTGCAGCCGGCTCGATTCGATTCAGGCGGCGGTGCTGCACGTGAAGCTGGCCCACCTCGACGATTGGGCGGCGGGCCGCGAGCAGAACGCCCGGCGGTACGCGGCGCAGTTCGCGCGGCTCGGGATCGATCGCCAACTCGGCTTGCCGCAGGTGGCCGAAGGATGCGCGACGGTTTGGAACCAGTTCACGATTCGCGTCCCGGGCGGGCGCCGCGACGCGCTGCAGCAATTCCTGAGCGAGCGGAAGATTGGCTCGGCGATTTATTATCCGATTCCGCTCCACCTGCAAAAATGCTTTGAGGCGCTGGGTTGCCAGAAGGGAAGCTTGCCGGAGAGCGAGCGGGCGGCGGAGGAAGTCCTCAGCTTGCCGATTTTTCCGGAGATGACCCGCGAAGAACAAGATCGGGTTATTGGCGCGCTCGCCGAATTCTGCGGCGTGGCGGGCGGCTCGGCGAAGCGAGCGGCGTGAAAGGCTTAGCCGCGAAAAGGCGCAAGAGACGCCAAAAAAAGATAAGAAGAAGAGGAGGGGCTCGACAGTTGAGCTCCTCCTTTTTTGCGATGTTTGCGCCTCTTGGCGGCTACTCTTCCTTCATCCGCTTAAAGTCGGCTGCGCGGCCGCTGGGGCGGAGGGTGCCGAGGCAGCCGAGGACGATGCAGAGGAGGAGTAAGGCCCAGGCCATGGCGAGGTTCCAGAGGAAGTAGCGAGTTACGAGCAGCGAGTTGCGAGTGAATTGCATTTTCTCGCAACTCGAAACTCGCTGCTCGCGACCCTTCTACCCTAATCGCAAACGTCGTCGGCGACAATCGGCTCCCGGCTGGCGGCGGCTTCCAGCGGCCGTGGCAGCAGTTCATCGAACGGGATTGCAGCCTGGCGGAAGAGGGGGGCGGGCATGGCGACCGTCTCCCATTTGGCTGAGAGGGGGCGGGCGAAACGGATGTAGTCGGCAGCCCGGATTGCGAGCATGGCGTAGCGCTGGCCGCGGAACCAGAAGAGGTCGTCGGGCGGCACCGGCGAGCGGTCGCCGATGACGTGGAAGATGAAGCCGAAGAGGGCGAGGCTGCCGGAGCCGAGCTGTTCCTGCCAGCGGGCTAGCGAGCGGAGGTCGTCCCAGGTCGACCAGTTCCGCCAATATTGGGGATGGCTCGCCCCGCTGGGGAAGCGGCGGCCCTTCACGTCGACGAGCAGCGTCACCCCGTCGGCGGGGGAGACGAGGAAGTCGACGTTCTTCAGCGACCCGGCGGCGATGCGACTGCGACGGGCCTCGTCGACGGCGACGTAGGCGACTTGCCGCGCCTGCAGGTAAGCCTCGAAGGCGGCTTCGTAATGGTTGTCGCGCTTGGCCATCTTGTTTTTGGAGAGCGTGAGGTTTCTCGCAAAGGCGCAGCGGTATGTTTCTCGCAAAGCCGCGAAGACGCAAAGTAAACGCAAAGAAGAAGGTAATAGTGCCGAGCTAGGCCGCTAATTCTTCGCTGCCATCCTCTCCTCGTCTTTCTTGGCGTATTTCTTTGCGCCTCTGTGCCTTTGCGAGAGACTTCTTAAGACCGATCTCTCGCAGAGGCGCGGAGGCGCAGAGGGGGTATGGAGAGATTCTATCGGAAAGGCGACGAATGGGACGCGGATTAGCGCGAAATTGGCGGCTGGACGCGGATGAAATACAGGGAAGGGACAGAAATGCCCTTCAGCTAGCTCCAGCAGTAATCAATTACTGCTAGTTTTCTGCTTGAAGCCGGCAGTATAAAAAGTTCCTATCCGCGCCAATCCGCTGAATCCGCGAAGATCCGCGTCCCATTCTTCTCATTTCTTCTTTGCGTATTCTTTGCGCCTCTGCGCCTTTGCGAGAGACTTCCAATAAAGGCAAATATCTCACGCAAAGGCGCAAAGGCGCGAAGGCGTAAATGAGACTGATGGTCAGTCGCCTAGGAGTGGTTGCAAGGCCGCGAGGAGTGGAGCGGCGTCGGCGCCATTGTAGGAGACCGTGACGCCAGCGGCGGCTTGTAGGTCTTTGACTTGGGCTTCGCCGGCGGCGAATTCAGTTTCGCCGATGATGATCGCCGCCTTAAAGCCTTGCTTGTCGGCGTACTGGAGTTGCTTGCCCAGTTTTTTCGCTTCGGGGTAGACCTCGACGCCGACGCCGGCGCCGCGGAGTTGGGATGCGAGCTTGAGATAGTCGTTGCGGCGGGCGGCGTCGAACATGCAGATGAGGACCGGCGCCGGGGTTTTGGCGGTGGGGAGTCGGCCCAGTTTTTCGAGGGCGGCGAGCAGCCGATCGAGGCCGAGCGAGGCGCCGACGCCGGGGAGTTTTTGGTTCGTGTAGAGGCCGGCGAGGTTATCGTAGCGCCCGCCGCTGGCGACGCTGCCGATGTTCGGCAAATCGCCGAGGAACGTCTCGTAAATCGTGCCGGTGTAATAGTCGAGCCCGCGGGCGATCGAGACATCGAGTTGCAATCGCTCGTCGGAAACGCCAGCGGCGCGACAGCCTTCAATCACGTCGCGCAGCTTGGCAACGCCTTGTTCACCGACTTCACTACCCGCCACCAGCGCCGGCAGTTGATCGAGAATCGCATCGTTGCTGCCGCTCATTTCGGCGAGTTTTAACACTTCATCGGCGCTCGCCGTCGAAGCGCCTGCTTGTTCGACAATTTCCGCGGCGACGGCGTCGCGCGTCGATTTGCGAAACTTGTCGAGCGCCCGCAGCACCGGCGTTGTTTTGTCGGCAAGACCCAGTTTCGCGAGCAGTCCCGACAGCACCATGCGGTTGTTGATGCGAATCGAAAATCGTTCAAAGCCGATCGCTCGCATCAAATCGTGAATCACGAGCGCGGTCTCAATATCGGCAACGATGCTCGTCGTGCCGATCGTGTCGAAATCGCACTGCATGAACTCGCGATACCGCCCGCGCTGCACGTTCTCGCCGCGCCACACGGTGCCGATGTGATACCGCTTGAACGGCATGCCGAGTTCGTGGTGGTGCTGCGCCGCGAAACGCGCCAGCGGCACGGTCAAGTCGAACCGCATGCCGACTTCGCGTCCACCATGATCGGCGAAGCGATACATCTGCTTTTCCGATTCATCGCCCCCTTTGCCCAGCAGCA
>JBGSMO010000517.1:0-8219 GCA_041740115.1 Pirellulales bacterium | reverse complement strand
GTCGTCAACGCCGCCCAAGAAGCCCTCGAAGGCGCCGCCGCCAGCGACCTCGTCCCCGACCACACGCTCCACGGCACCGCCTTCGGCGTCCTCGGCGCGGTGAACGGCGTGGGCGACTTCATCTCCAGCGCCATCGTCGGCGGCCTCTGGACCATCGCCCCCGAGATCGGCTTCGGCTACGCCGCCACGATGATGTTCCTCGGCGCCGCGCTGCTACTCCGCGCCGTCGCCTCAGAGAACTCGTGAAGCCGCCGCCCCCTTGCAGCCCCCGGCTCCGCCGGGCCACCTTGCGGGCTTCCGCGCATCGAGTGCGTCTCTTCGACCCGATTCGATTCAATCGCTTGCTGCTATACTAAACCCCATGCGACTCCCGCGTTTCAATCTGCGACTCGCCCTCGTCGCCCTCGCCGTCGCGGCGCTGCTCTTCAGCCAATGGCCGATCGTCCAGCGACGCCAGTACGCCCTGAAGCAGATCGACAACTACATGGTCGACGCCGACTTCCGCAGCGACTGGCTCGCCCCCATCGGCGTCAACCCGCTGCGCCGCCTCCTCGGCGATCAAGCGATCCGCGTCATTTACCTTCCCGCCAACGCCTCAGAGGATCGAGTCGCCGAAGTCGAGCGCCTCTTCCCGGAAGCCAATGTCCGGCTGGGATACGGCGCCCGGTAGCATCGGTTGCTCGGCTGCTGTCGTTGGCTACCGCCCCAAACGCCAACGCCGCTGCGGGCGTAGCGACTTCGCCTCGGCGAAGAGCGTCGTGAAATCGCCGGCGGCGTAGATCGAGTCCAACGCAACCGAATCGCGCGCGTCGACCGCCTCAATCGACTCGCTGGCGATAAAGGCCGGCGCCTCCACAGCAGCAGGCTCGCCGAAATGAGACTCCCACACCGTCAAATCCCCGGCGTCCACGCTCCCGCTCGCATCGCCGTCGGCCCCGCTTCCCACCGGAGACGTCGCCGTTCCCAACCGCCGCTGCCATAACAAGAAGTCAGCCCCGTCGACGTCGCCGTCCACGTCGTAGTCGCCGGCCATCGCGGGCGTGAGATCACCGACCCAAATCTCCTGGCCAGCTTGTTCCGTGAACGCCGTCACGAACAATCGCCCATTCGCCTCGACGATGAGCCCGGGAGAGCCGCTGCCAGCGCCTGCAAAAAAGTCGTAGACCAGTTGCGTTCCCGCTTCCGTCCCGTCGCTCTTCCACAGCTCAACGCCGTTCATGCCGTCGTCGGCGCTGAAGTAAAGCGTCCCGCCCACGTTCGTCAGCGACGAGGGGTAAGAACCTCCAGCGCCGGCGCGGATCTCTTTCACGCGGACAGTTCCCGCCTCGGTCCCGTCGCTCTTCCACAGCTCAAAGCCGCCCACGCCGTCGTCGGCTTTGAAGTAGAGCACGCCTCCCACGTTCGTCAGGTAGCGGGGCGAGGAACCCTGCGGCCCGGTGTAAATATCTTTCACGCGGACAGTTCCCACTTCCGTACCGTCGCTCTTCCAGAGTTCAAAGCCGGCAGCGCCGTCATTGGCGCTGAAGTAGAGCGTCCCGCCAACGTTCATGAGATAACGCGGAGAGGAATCACCGGAGCCAGCGCGGATATCCTTCACGCGAACCGTTCCCGTGTCCGTCCCGTCGCTCTTCCAAAGTTCGTAACCGCTCGCGTAATCAAACGCCCTAAAAAAGAGCGTCCCCCCGACGTTCACGAGATAGCTGGGGTAAGCACCGATCCGATCAGTGATATCCTTGACCAGAACCGTCCCCGCCTCGGTACCGTCGCTCTTCCATAGCTCGTTGCCGCTCACGCCGTCATTGGCCCAAAAGTAGAGCGTTCCGCCGACATTCGTTAGATAACGAGGCGAAGAACCGAACCAGCCGGATTGGATGTCCTTTACCATAACCGTCCCCGCCTCGGTCCCGTCGCTCTTCCACAGCTCGCGGCCGCTCACGCCGTCGTCGGCGCTGAAATAAAGCGTGCCCCCGACATTCGTGAGATAGCGGGGAGAAGGACGGAACGAGCCAAAGTCGATATACTTCACGACAACCGTACCCGCTTCCGTGCCGTCGCTCTTCCAGAGTTCGCGGTCGCTGAAGTAGAGCGTCCCCGCGACGTTCGTTAGCGAGTTGGGAGATGAACTCCAGGGGAACTCGCTGGTATTCTTCACGAAAACCGTCCCCGCTTCCGTCCCATCGCTCTTCCAGAGTTCGCGATCTGAACCGTTGTTAGCGACAAAGTAGAGCGTCCCCCCGACGTTCGTCAGCGAGTTGGGTGAGGAACCGCTTGCGCCGGCGCGAACATCCTTGACGAGAACCGTCCCTGCTTCCGTGCCGTCGCTCTTCCAGAGCTCGCCGCCGATCGCGCGAGTATACGGGCTGAAGTACAGCGTCCCTCCCACGTTCGTCAGGTAGCGAGGATAGGAACCCTGCGGGCCGGTGAAGATATCCTTCACGCGAACCGTTCCCGCTTCCGTACCATCGCTCTTCCAGATCTCGCTGTCGGTATATCCGCTCTTGGCGCTGAAGTAGAGCGTCCCTCCCACGTTAGTGAGCCCGAGGGGTTCTGAACTAATCGAGCTACCGAGGATATTCTTCACGAGGACCGTTCCCGCGTCCGTCCCGTCGCTCCTCCAGAGCTCGACGCCGTTCACGCCGTCATTGGCCGTGAAGTAGAGCGTCCCCCCCACGTTCGTTAACAGCGCGGGAGACGAACTATTCGAGCCAGCGCGAATATCCTTCACGCGGACGGTTCCCGCGTCCGTTCCGTCGCTCTTCCAGAGCTCGCCGCCTGTCACGCCGTCACTGGCGCTGAAGTAGAGCGTCCCTCCGACATTCGTGAGATTGCGGGGAGTGGAACTGCCCGCGCCGACGTTGATGTCCTTGACGCGAACGGTCCCAATCTCCGTCCCGTCGCTCTTCCAAAGCTCAGTGCTAGTCCCCGCTTCGAAGGCGCTGAAGTAGAGCACTCCTCCCACGTCTGCAAACGAGGGTGGAATGGAACTTGATGAAAAGTTAATGCGGACCGCCTTCACGCGGACCGTCCCGGCATCCGTTCCGTCGCTCTTCCAGAGCTCGCCGCTGCCGCCGCTGCCATCGGTGGCATAGAAGAGGAGCGTTCCGCCAACGTTCGTCAGCGATCGGACAGGAAAACCCGACGAGCCGGGGCCGATATCCTTCACGAGAACCGTCCCCGCCTCCGTTCCGTCGCTCTTCCAAAGCTCCAAGCCGGTCACGTCGTCACGGGCGATGAAGTAGAGCGTCCCGCCGACGTTCGTCAACAACGAGGGAGACGAACTATCAAGGCCAGCGCGGATATCCTTTACACGGACTGTCCCAGCCTCGGTCCCGTCGCTCTTCCAGAGCTCCGTGCCAGTCCCGCCGTCGTTGGCGACAAAGAAGAGCGTTCCGCCGACGTTCGTGAGCAAGGCGTTCGTGATAGCAAGGGAACCGAGCGATCCGGCGCGGATGTCCTTCACTAAGACCGTCCCATCCGCCGTCCCGTCGCTCTTCCAGAGCTCTAGACCATGCTGCGGCGTCGTCGCGGTAAAGAACGCCGTCGAGCCGACCGCCATGATCTCGGCGGGATTCGATCCGCGCGAGTCTTGCGTCGCGTCGACGTCTTTCAGCAGGTCGAAATCAATCGCCAGCAGCCACCGCGATTCGAGCGATTCGAGCGCCAGCTTGCGTCCCGCGGTCGCGCAGCGAGACGTGGTCAAACGAGGGCTTCTCTTTGACATGCGATGTGCCGTTCATGAATTTTTCAACTCGCCCCTTCGCTCGCATCATCTAATAGCCCGGCCGCGCAACGTTCACCATACCCGTTCAGACGGGATGGTGCAAATTTCGAGACATGAAGTCCGAAAAAACTGCCGAACTGATTTTGTTTAAGCGCCAAGTACACGGGTAGCCCAGATCGCCGTCCAGCCTACCTGATCGGCGCAGCCGCAAGAGGCTTCGCCGTTTCGCTCTTGTCACCCGGTTCGGCACGCCTGCGCAGCGCGGCCTCCTGCGGCTGCGCCGCCCCGGTAGCCGCTCGCGCGGCAACCGCGCCTACCCCCCCAAACTCTCTGCGTCTCCGCGCCTCTGCGAGAGACTTCCAACGTCCGCCAAACGCCCCCCAAAACGCCCGCCAAAAGAAAATCCGTCAACTACCATGCAGTCAATGGCCGCGCCGTCTGCTAGATTCACGCAGGCTGGGCTTTTCAGCCAGACGTCAACCGCAGCAGCGACGCGCCCGTCGCCTAGCGCCCGTCACGCCCGAAAGCCTCCCCTGCCAACCCTCTTCAATAGTTCTCGCGACGACGACTCGCCCGCGTCGCCTTAGGCGTAAGCCGGCAAGCAAACACACGAGTAGGAGCGATCATGAATTGGCTCTTGTTGCTCGTCCCCGTCGCCATCGCCCTGGAGCATTTGGCTCCGCAACAAAGTTTGTGGATCTTCGTGGCGGCCGCCTTGGCCATTGTCCCATTGGCCGGTTGGCTCGGCCGGGCCACAGAACAATTGGCCGAGCGCACGGGAGAAGGCATCGGCGCACTGCTCAACGCTACGTTTGGGAACGCCGCGGAGTTGATCATTGGAATCTCGGCGCTGCGAGCCGGCCTGTACGACGTCGTGAAGGCGTCGCTGGCCGGGTCCATCATCGGCAACATCTTATTGGTCCTTGGCGCAGCAATGCTTTGCGGCGGAATCGGGCGCGACGAGCAGCGCTACGGCGTCGTGGCGGCTCGCTCGCAAGCCACCATGCTCACGCTGGCCGTGATCGCCTTGATTCTGCCGGCCGCCATCCACGCGGTCGATCGCGAGCAAGCCCCCGAGTTGGCGACGTTGAGCGTTTGGATTTCGCTCATCCTCATTGGCGTGTACGCGGCCTACCTGGTGTTCTCGCTCATTACGCACAAAGGTTTGTTTGCGGGCGAGGAAATTGAAGAACAGCACCGCCATCCGGAAGCTCCCTGGAGCATCCGTCGCGCGGCGCTCATCCTGGCCGCGGCCACCGCGACCATCGCCTGGATGAGCGAAATACTGATCGCCGCCATCGAACCGGCCGCGGCCGAGCTCGGACTCAACGACATGTTCGTCGGCGTCTTCGTCGTCGCCATTCTCGGCAACGCCGCCGAACATTCGACGGCCGTGGTCGCGGCGATGCGCAACCGCATGGACTTAGCTCTCGGCATCGCCATTGGTTCGAGCGTTCAAATCGCGCTGTTCGTCGCTCCGCTGCTTGTCCTCCTCAGCTACGCGCTCGGGCCCGAGCCGATGGATCTCGCCTTCTCCGGCGGGCTCGTGCTTTCCGTGACCATTGCCGTTTGGATCACGGGGCAAGTCGCCGCGGACGGCCGGTCCGATTGGCTGCGAGGCGTTCAGTTGCTGGCGGTTTACGTTATTCTCGGTTTAGTCTTCTTCTTTACGCCCGGCGCCGCAGCTCCATGACGCGAACACGTTCAAACGAGGGCAAGCCGCTCGTCAGGTATGCTGATCGGCACTATGCGATCTTGTTCTACTCGCTGCTGGCGACGCTGGCGGCTGGTCCGCTGTTGGACGCGTTCGGTCTCGATACGCGGCTGCTGGAAATCCTGCTAGGGGTGAACCTGCTGGCCGCCGTCATCCCCCTGCGATCGATGAGCCAGCGGGGGCTGCTGCTGGCAGCGCTGGTTGTGGCCACGCTGATCAGAATCGGCGCCGAGTATAGCGGATCGACGCAAGCGGTGACCGCCAGCCTGGCGATGTGGTCGGCCATTGCCCTCGTGGCGGCGGCGGGCGCGATTCGCTTCGCCATGCGCGCCAAGTCGGTCGACCGCGAGCACCTCTACGCCGCTCTGGACGCCTACGTCCTCTTCGGTCTATTTCTAGGCGTCCTCTACTGGGCCATCGATCGCGCCCTGCCGCAATCGTTGGCGGTCATCCATCTGCCGAGCGATCACTCGCTCACGCTTTCCGAAGCCGTCTACTTTAGTTTCGTCACACTGGTGACATTGGGCTACGGCGATATCGTTCCGCGCGGCGAAGCGGCGCGCGGCATCGCCGTCGTCGAGGCG
This sequence comes from Pirellulales bacterium, assembly GCA_041740115.1. Lineage (GTDB taxonomy): Bacteria > Planctomycetota > Planctomycetia > Pirellulales > Lacipirellulaceae > Lacipirellula. The sequence continues at coordinate 2,200 of JBGSMO010000517.1, read as the reverse complement.
GTGGCTGGGCAACTTTATCTCGCCGTGATGATTGCCTATCTCGTCAGCTTGCACGTCATCGCGGCGCGAGACGCAGAGTAGCCGGAAACGGCTGTGTCGCTCAGGGAGGGCTCGTCTGCACGCCAGACCACCTACGGTTGCGCCTTCGCAGCGCCAACCGCAGCCAACCGCTCCCTACTAACCCTCTGCGTCTCTGCACCTCTGCGAGAGACTTCCATCATCCCCCTGACGACCCCAAAAAGCCTGCCAAACAAATTCGCCAACTTCACTGCAGAAATTGGCCGCGCACTCTGCTAGGTTCGAGATCCAGCCCGACGAAACTCGCTCCAGCGGGCGGCCCACCGCAGCGCGACGCCCGTCGGGCTGAAAGCTCGACCTACGCTCTTTGAAAACTCAACGCTCGACAGTTCGTCCCGCTGGCGACGACTGCGGCTCTTTGCGCAGGCAAAATGCCAATCGCAAATCGTCTGCCCAAAACTCAACAGCAGACGCATTGCTCAAGTATGCCAACAAAAACCAAGCGCCGCACACGGCAGACTTGGCAGACTTGGCCGACTAGCAAAAAGCAGACGTTTTTGACCAAAAACGCGATTTGCGGCCCGCCTCGACGCCTCTAAACGACGAATTGCGGCCCGCCGCAATTCGTCTCCGTGGAACATCGCGCCGACGCATCGAGCGCTCGGGTGCACTAGGCTTTGCCAGTGACGGTGTGGGAGGGGCGCTCCAACTCCGATGGAAAGTACCAGGAAGCTCCGGCATCCGCGCTGATCAGCGTCCATCGGCAGTCCCCTGCATTTCCTTGGCGAACCTTGGCGTCCTTGGCGCTTGCCTCCGCATTCCCGCACCCCAACAACCGACCCGACTTTTGCGCCAAAACGACGCCCCGTTTGTCAACCCAAAACCATGTCCGCGAGGGGTCATTACGCCGCTCCGCAGAGCTATAAACCACGGTCCAAATTTGCTAAAATCCATGGTTCTCGCAGGCCCTCCCGGCAACCAGGGGGAGTCCGCCCGACCCAACGAAGAAGGATCACAGCGTGTCGACCGATAATCCCAACGGACCTGACGGTCCGAACTTTCCCGGCGTTCCTAATGGGTTCAACGAGAAGGAGCAAGACATCGCCGCTCGTCTGATCGACATGCCGATCGAGGACGAACTGAAGGAGAGCTATCTCACCTACGCGATGAGCGTCATCGTCAGCCGCGCTCTTCCGGACGTGCGCGACGGCCTGAAGCCCTCGCAGCGCCGGATTCTGGTCGCCATGAACGACCTCAATCTCAGCCCCGGCGCCGCCCGCGTGAAGTGTGCGAAGATCTCCGGCGACACCAGCGGCAACTACCATCCGCACGGCGAATCGGTCATTTACCCCACGCTCGTCCGCATGGCCCAAGAGTGGAACATGCGGCACGTCCTCATCGACAAGCAGGGGAACTTCGGCAGCATCGCCGGTCTGCCTCCGGCCGCCATGCGGTATACGGAAGCGCGGATGTCGCCCTTCGCGGCGCTGATGCTCGACGACCTGAAGCTCGACACGGTCGACTTCATCCCCAGCTACGACGAACGCCATCTCGAACCGACGGTCCTGCCTTCAAGATTTCCGAACCTGCTCGTCAACGGCTCCGGCGGCATCGCGGTCGGCATGGCCACCAGCATCCCGCCCCACAACCTCGCGGAAGTCTGCCGCGGCCTGATCGCCGTGCTCGACAACCCGGCCGTCTCCATCAGCGAACTGATGGAGCACATCCCCGGCCCCGACTTCCCCACCGGCGGCATCATCTGCGGCCGCACCGGCATCCGTCGCGGCTACATGACCGGCCGCAGCACCGTCGTCGTCCGCGCCCGCACCACGATCGACGACAGCGGCAAGAAGTCGCGGATTCTCATCCACGAGATTCCCTACCAACAATCGCGCGACGCGGTCATCCTCAAGATCGCCGCCCTCGGCAGCGAAGGAAAAATCCCCGGCATCTCCGACGTTCGCGACGAGAGCGATCTCAAGGAACCAGTCCGGATCATCATCGAGCTGAAGCGCGACGCCGACCCCGACGTCGTCCTCAATCAGCTCTACAAGTTCTCGCCGCTGCAGGACACGATCTCGATCATCCTGCTCGCCCTGGTCGACGGCAAACCGCGCGTCTTGACGCTCAAGGAGATGCTGGAGGAATTCATCCGGCATCGCGTCACCGTCATCCGGCGTCG
>JBGSMO010000478.1:0-6107 GCA_041740115.1 Pirellulales bacterium | reverse complement strand
CTTCTGGGAAGTCGTTCGTAGGCGCCCGACTCCCGCTCGTCGACCGAGAGAACAAACTCGCGTGGCTTCGTTGTTCGTCATTCAGGGCCGCGATCAAGGTTCGCGCTTCCAATTGGAAGACGCGGTCCATTCCATCGGCCGCACGCATACGCATTCGGTGCGGTTGCACGACACCGAAGTCTCCCGCAATCACGCCGAACTGATCCGCAAAGGGAACGCCTACGCGGTCCGCGACCTGGGCAGCTCAAACGGCACGTTCGTCAACGGCAAGCTCGTTACCGAACAGGAGCTGACCAGCGGCGACCAGGTGCAGGTCGGCCGATCGCTGCTGCTCTACACCGGTTTCATCGACGACCGGATGGAAGACGCCGCCGGGCAAGTCGACATCGTGCCGCTGGCTGGCGGCGCGGTCGACGACGGTTCGCGCATCGTCGCCTCGCTCGGCCAGACCGGCGGCAGCGAATGGCTGATGCCCGATGCCCGCGGTTCGTCGAACCCGTGGCTAGCTCGCGCCCGCAGCAACTTGCAGATCATGTACCGCACGGCGCTGGCGGTGAGCCACACGATGGACATCGACCAGTTGCTGGCGAGGATCATGGACATGATCTTCGACTGGGTCGAAGCCGATCGCGGCTGCATCATGCTGAAGGATCTCGAAACCGGGAAGCTGACGCCGAAAGTGCGCCGCCATCGTCGCGGCGTGCGAACCGAAGAAAAAATCAGCATCAGCAAGACGATTCTCGATTACGTCGTCGAACAGAACGAAGGGGTGCTCACCAGCAACGCCCGCGACGACTCGCGCTGGGATCCGGCGCAAAGCATCGTCACTCTTGGCGTGCGCGAGGCGATCTGCGTGCCGATGCAAGGGCGCTATGAAGTCGTCGGCGTCATTTACATCGACACGGCAGTGACGCCGCAAAAGATGCTCGCCGCGAAGGGCGCCAATCAATTTACTGAAGAACATCTGCGACTGATGATCGCCATCGCCCACCAAGCGGCGCTCGCGGTCGAAGATACGTCGTATTACAAGGCGCTGGTGCAGGCGGAACGGCTCGCCGCGGTCGGGCAAACGATCGCGTCGTTGTCGCATCACATCAAGAACATCCTGCAGGGCGTCCGCGGCGGCAGCTACTTGATCGAACTCGGCCTCGGCGATCACGACGCGATGGCCAAGAGCGGCGAACGCGACGAAGCGGCCGAGCAGAAGGCGGTCGACACGATCCGCAAGGGCTGGGCGATCGTCGAGCGGAACCAAGAGCGGATTTCAACGCTCGTGATGGACATGCTCACGTTCAGCAAGGAGCGCGAGCCGGAACCGCGGGCGGCGAATCTCAACGAGATCACTTCCGAAGTGGTCGAGTTGATGGGAAGCCGCGCTCAGGAACTCTCGGTCGAACTCGTCTGGCGGCCCGCTAGCGATATGCCGTCGCTCATGTTCGACCCCGAAGCGCTCCATCGGGCCATTTTGAACGTCGTCACCAACGCCATCGACGCCTGCGACGAAACTGAGCAGGGTCGCGTCACTGTTTCCACTCGTTACGACGATGACGCGAAGCTGGCCCAGATACTGATCGAAGACAACGGCGGCGGCATCGCGCCGGACGACATCGAGGCGGTCTTTACCGTCTTCGTCTCGCGCAAGGGGGGCCGCGGCACCGGACTAGGGCTGCCGGTGACTCGCAAGATCCTCGAAGAGCACGGCGGCCAAGTGCGCGTGGAAAGCACCGTCGGCCAGGGGAGCAAGTTCATCCTCGAACTGCCGGCGACGCCCGCCGAGGCGGAAGGGAATCAGCGGATGACGCAGTCGTTCGCGGCTGGGGATCTCCCCTAGGCAAGCCAAAGCTCCCTTTTCCATCGATAACATCAGTGCTGAGCGTTGCTCGCGCCGTTTTCAGTCGCATGGTCGTCGAACTGCCAGCCGCGGTAGGCGAAGTCAGACCTCACTTTTCTCGGTAAACGTCGAGAAAACCGCCCTACATGCCTCATGGCACGCATGTTGCTTTGCTCGTTCGCATCGACGCCACTCAGTTGGTCGTCGTTATTCAAAGCAACTCGTCGCCAGCGACGCCTTCAGAGGAGAGACGTGATGAAGTTTTCCGAATTACTGACCGCTTGTTCGTTGCCGCCGATGCTGCTTAGCATTGCGATGCTGGTCTCCATCGGCTGCGAAAACAAAGAGAAGGTCGTCGATATCGAAGGATCCCGCGGTCAGCTCGAGGTTGAACGCGACCGGGACACCGGAGAAATCGACGTCGATGCCACGAAGAAGGAAGATTCGGTGATCGACATCGACACCCCGGGCGCCGACGTTGAAATTAACCGCGACAAAGATACAGGCGATGTCGAAGTTGAGTAGTGGATTGTTCGACGCCGTTCTGTTCATTGTGAAAACGCGGTTAACCTTCAAAGGCGATTAAGTTTATGCTCGGCACGATTCTCATCATTGTTCTCCTGCTAATGCTTCTCGGCGCCGTTCCTCGTTGGAACCATTCAGCGAATTGGGGGTATGGACCGAGCGGGCTTCTGGGAGTCGTGGTCGTGATTTTACTGGTGTTGATTCTGATGGGAAGAATCTAATCGCAACTTATGAGCCGGATCGTCAATCAGCAGCCGCGGAGTCCGCAGCAATAAATTGCTCGGGGTTACCGCTGCTATTTCATTGGCGCCCAGGGTTCCAACTCGGCGCCAAATGTGATCGGCGCGTCGACTGCTTCGGAGAGACGACTTAAGTATTCGCGACGTGAGATTTCTACCACGCCCAGCGCTTCGGTATGTGGCGTCGCTTGTTGGACGTCGAGCAACTGAAAGCCGCGCGTTCTTAAGTGGATTACCAACCGTGCCAGCGCGACCTTCGACCCGTCGCGCGAACGGTAGAACATACTCTCCGCGGCGAATAGCCCGCCAATCGCCAGGCCATACACGCCGCCTGCGAGTTCGCCCTCACGCCACACTTCCACGGAGTGGGCATACCCCTGCCGGTGGAGTTCCGTGTACGCAGCGATCATCGCGGGCGTGATCCAAGTCCCCCCTTCCCTGCCTTGCCCGGTCGCACAGGCGGCAATTACCTGCTCGAAGGCCGTATCGCAGGTCGCCGCGAACTCCCCGCTACGCAGCCGCCGCTCCAGCCGGCGCGAGACGTACATTCCATCCAGCGGCAGAATCGCTCGCGGATCGGGCGACCACCAGAGCATCGGCTCGTAGGAATTCGACGGCCACGGAAAAATCCCGTGCCGGTAGGCGTCGAGCAGCCAATTCGTGGACAGTCGACCCCCGACGGCCACCAGCCCTTCCGGCGAGGCCCGCTGCACCGGCGGGAAATATCGGCTCGGCATCGGCGAAACAGACTCTAGCGGGGGTTTTCGGGGTTGTAACAGTGGGGAGCGTTCTGCCGGATTGCTGCCCGCGACCGCTCACAGCAGTATAATGGCTGGGTGAAGAGCCGCGATGGGAGCTTTCCCTCACTCGGTCCCCCTCCTCCTGGCACGGAACGTTTCAGGAACCGCGTCATGCAGCACGAATCTGATCCCCACGACGCCGCCGCATGGGGCGACGAGCTCATCACGTCCCCTCCCCCCGCGCGATCGCGGCCGATGAGCGAAGTTTGGACGGTCGATCGACCTCGCGAAGAGGAAGGGATTCGCCTCAAGCGGCTGCTCTGGGTCTTCACGGTGCTGACCATCGTGTTGGTCGCCCCGTCGATGGTCTATCGAATTGAGTATTCGCTCACCTCGGCCCGCGAACGAGCACGGCTCGACGTCGCCCGGGCCAATCTGAAGGATTTCAAGCTCGATCAGATCTCGGCCGGCTATCGCGCCCTGGCCCAATCGGTCGGGCCAAGCGTCGTCAACATTAGCACCCGCCGCGGCCGCGCTGAAGGGCAAGGCTCCGGCGTGATCGTCGATGCGAAAGAGGGTTACATCGTCACGAACAACCACGTCATCGAAGGGGTGAGTACTGCCGAGATTCAACTCAGCGACGGCCGGCGAGGAACGGCAAGCGTCGTCGGCGTCGATTCGCTCACCGATCTGGCCGTGCTGAAGACTGAGATGGGCGATCTCGTCGCCGCCGAATGGGGCGATAGCGACGAACTGCAAGTCGGCGACATCGTGTGGGCCCTCGGCAGTCCATTTGGGCTCCAGAAGAGCATCACCTTCGGCATTTTGAGCGCCAAGGAACGCCGCGGCGTGACGGGGACGCGGGTGATCCAAGAATTCCTCCAAACCGACGCCGCCGTCAATCCCGGCAACAGCGGCGGTCCGTTGGTGAACCACGAAGGGAAGGTCGTCGGAATCAATACCGCGATCATCGGGCCGTCGTATCAGGGAATCAGCTTCGCCGTACCGAGCGATCTCGCACGGGCGAGCTACGAGCAGCTGCGCGACAATGGCTACGTCCTGCGCGGCTTCCTGGGCGTCGGTCCCGATGAGGTGCCCGATGAAGTAGCCCGTGAACTCGATCTCGACCGTGGCGAGGGCGTACTCATCACCACGATTGCCGCCAACTCGCCGGCGTCGGATGCGGGACTGAAACCGCTCGACGTCATTCTCGCCTGGAATGGAGCCGAATTCTCCGATCCGACGCTGCTCAGCCGCGCCATCGCCGCGACTCCCGTGGGAACTGAGGTTCCGGTCAAATTGATTCGGAGTTCGGCGCGGGGCCCGAAGGAAATGGAAGTGAAGGTCAAGGTTTCGGCCCGTCCGCCGTCAGAACTGTAGCCGCCGTGCGGCGTCGTTCCTCCCCTGCCGATTGACAAGGCGATGCGGTACGCTGAGCGGAGCGAGCATTTAGCGATTGCCGCATTTCAGCCCCCGGCTCCGCCGGGGGGTCGGTCACCATGCCGATAGGCGTCGTCTTGCGGCGTGCTACCCCCGGGCGAAGCCCGGGGCTGAAATGTGCGCCGTCGCGCTTTTGCATCGCGCTAGCGTTCATAGGTTCATCGAAGGGATTCATCCGACGTGTCGCTTTCCAGTTTGCAGGACGCGAAAGAGCAAATCCGCCAGTCGATCGACATCGTCGACCTGATCGGCGGTTACGTCGCCCTACGACGGCAAGGTCGCGGCTACGTCGGCCTCTGCCCGTGGCACGACGACGCGCGGCCGAGCTTCCAGGTGAACCCCGACCGGCAGTCGTTCAAATGCTGGGTCTGCGATATTGGCGGCGACATCTTTAGTTTCGTGATGCGTGCGGAGGGGATGGAGTTCCGCGAAGCGCTGGAACTGCTGGCGGAGCGGGCCGGCGTCAGCCTGGCCCCTGTTGGGCGCCCCGAAGGCCAAGCCGACAATCCGTTTGAGCGCCGCAACCTGCTCAAGGCGATGGCGTGGGCCGAAGAGCAATTCCACCAGTGCCTCCTGCGCAGTCCCGCCGCGGAACCGGCACGCCGCTACTTGGCCGACCGCGGCGTGAACGATGAGAGCATCGCCCAGTTCCATATCGGCTTCTCGCCGAACGAATGGGACTGGATGCTCAAACGAGGCGCCTCGGCCAATTGGCAGCCCGCCGTGCTGGAGCGCGTCGGCCTCATCGGCAAGCGCGACGCGGGCGGCTACTACGATCGCTTCCGCGGGCGGCTGATGTTTTCGATCCGCGACGCCCGCTCCCGCCCGATCGCCTTCGGCGGCCGTGTGCTGCCGGAGTTCGCCCGCGACAACGATGCGAAGTACGTCAACAGCCCCGAGACGCCGCTGTTCAACAAGAGCAGCGAGCTCTACGCCCTCGACGCGGCGCGCGACGCCATTGCGAAGGAAGGGGGCGTCCTGGTGATGGAGGGTTACACCGACGTCATCATGGCGCACCAGAACGGCATCAATCACGCCGTCGCCGTTCTCGGCACGGCGCTCGGCGAAAAGCATGTGCCGCTGATTCGTCGCTTCACCGACAGCATCACGCTGGTGCTCGACGGTGACGCGGCCGGACAGAACCGCACGATGGGCATTCTCGACAACCTGCTAGCACTGTTTGTCGCCCATGAGATCGAATTAAAAATTCTGAGCTTGCCAGAAGGGGCCGATCCGTGTGATGTTATTCGCTCGCACGGAAGCGACGAATTTCGGCGACTGCTCACGCGGTCGGTCGACGCCCTCGAACACAAGATCAATGCCGTGACCAAA
>JBGSMO010000420.1:0-2403 GCA_041740115.1 Pirellulales bacterium | reverse complement strand
GCCTCGGTTAGCAGCAGTTCCGCGAGCGCCGGGCCGCTAACCGCCGTCGCCGCTTCCGCCACGCGCCGCATCCGCGCCAGCGCCCAGAACAAATTCACCGCCGTCGGCCGGCTCGTCGCTAGATGCCGACAAGCCTCGACAACGTCGTGCACTGAAGCCCGGCCGTCCTTCACGGTTAAGCAAACTGCATAACCCGCCGCGACGCCAATCGCCGGCGCACCGCGCACCACGAGCCGCTGGATCGCGTCCCACGCCTCCTCGACGGTCCGGCAGTGGAGCTCCACCACCTCATTCGGCAGCCGCGTCTGATCGAGCAGCACCAAATGGCCGCCGACCTCGCCTTCCCATCGCAGCGTGGCGGGAACGTCACTCATGGCAAGAAGCGATTGCTGTAAGGAATCGCAAATGTCTCCGCCACCGGCCGGTTCGTCACCTCGCCAGCAAACATGTTCACCGCCCGCGCAATCGGCCGCAGCGCATGAGCCGCATCCTCGACCCCGCGCTGAGCGATCTCAATCACCCACGGCAACGTCACATTGCACAGAGCAAAGGTGCTCGTCCGCCCCACAGCGCCCGGCATGTTGGTGACGCAGTAATGGACAACATCATCAATAATGTAGGTCGGCTCGCTGTGCGTCGTCGGCCGGCTCGTGGCGATGCAGCCCCCCTGGTCGATGGCCACGTCGATGATCACGCTGCCATGCTTCATGTCTTTCAGCTGCTCGCGCTCGATCAGCCGCGGCGCCTTCGCCCCGGGAATCAACACGGCGCCGATCACGAGGTCGGCCAGTCGCAGCTGCTCGCGGATGATGTGGCGATCACTGAACAGCACGTCGACGTTCGGCGGCATCACGTCCGAGAGATACCGCAGCCGGTCCATGTTGATGTCGAGAATCGCCACGTTGGCGTTGAAGCCCGCCGCAATCTTCGCGGCGTTGGCGCCGACGATGCCGCCGCCCAGAATGAGGATGTTCGCGGGCGCCACGCCCGGCACGCCGCCGAGCAGAATGCCGCGACCTTGCTGCGGGCGCTCCAAATACTTGGCGCCTTCCTGCACGCTCATCCGGCCGGCCACTTCGCTCATCGGCGTCAGCAGCGGCAAGCGGCCTTGGTCGTCGGCCAGCGTCTCGTACGCCACCGCGGCGGCGCCCGAGTTGATCATTGCGTCGGTCAGCTCGCGATCGGCGGCGAAGTGGAAGTAGGTGAAGACCGTCTGTCCCTTGCGGATCATCGGCCATTCGCTCGCCTGCGGTTCCTTGACCTTTACGATCATGTCGGCGCGGGCGAAGATCTCCGCCGCTTCCATCACCAGCTCGGCGCCCGCGGCGGCGTACTCGGTGTCGGGCAGGCCCGAGCCAGTACCAGCGCCGACTTCGATCAGCACCTTGTGCCCGCGACGGGTCAGTTCTTCAACGCCGACCGGCAACATGGCGACGCGGTACTCATCAAGCTTCACTTCTTTCGGAACGCCGATAATCATCTCAACTCAGCCTTGGCAATAAGCGGTACAGGGAAGGGCGGGAATGCGATAGAATCGAGCCGGCGGGACGCTCTTGTTCAGCCCCCGGCTCCGCCGGGGGGTCGGCCACCATGCCGGCTGGCGTGGTCCTGCGGCGTGCTACCCCCTGGCAGAGCCAGGGGCTGCAATTGGGACGACATCAACAACCAACTCATCTCAGCCGAGTGTACTCTGAGGGCCTGACCCCTTAAATCTCGAATTGCGCAGCCGTTTAACGAATTGGCGCTTTTGCGCTGATCGTCGGCAGTTCGAACGCCCCGCTCGCGCGTCCTCCCATCATGCAACACGAACCCACCAACCGCCGACTGCTCTGGTATATCGTCGCCGGCTTGGTGGCGTGGGGCCTGCTGCTCGGCCTCGGCGCCTACTTGGGACTCGACCCCCAAACCCCCGATCGCGACTACCGCCGCCTCTGGGTCGTCGCCGCCACGACGGGCGGTTTCCTCACCCTTTGGCTCGGCGCGCTCCTCCTCCGCAGCCGAAAATAATCCCTCCAACGCACACCAAATCGAGCCGGGAGCGTAAGCTCCCGGGTTCCCGCTCCCGTATTCCCGCATACCGACCCCAAACGCCCCCAGGAGCTCACGCTCCCGGCTCGCCCCCGTTAACCGCGCCGCGCAGCGAAGCGCGTCTCCCCGAAAATTGCTCCACTTGTCCCCCCGCCAAGCCGCTGGTAAATTGAGCGATTCCCCAAAGTCGCTGCGCCTCTAGGGTAAGCGGCTCGAACGACCGTTTTCGACCCGTTATTGCTGAAAGTATCCGTTCCATGACCACCTACATGGCCAAAGCTGGCACGTTCGAGCAGAAGTGGCTGCTGGTCGACGCCACCGACAAGATCGTGGGCCGTCTGGCCAGCGAGATCGCCGTCATCCTGATGGGCAAGC
>JBGSMO010000404.1:0-7351 GCA_041740115.1 Pirellulales bacterium | reverse complement strand
TTACCGATCGTGGTTCGTTGGCCCGGGGCGGGTCCGGTTCCGTTAGCAAAGTCGGCGGCGCCCGCGTAGCCGCCTGCGGGACTTGGTCCGCCGAGATCGCCGCCGTTGACTTGAAGGGCGCTCCGCAGCGTCACGTCGCCGCGCGAGAGGAGGGACAGCCCGCGATTGCCGGTGACGGTGATCGCCACGCCGGGGCCGATGTTGATTTCGTCGAAGCTAAAGACCGCGAGTTCGGGGATGCCGGCGGCGACGTTTGCCGCTCCTCCCTGATTATCGATCGTCGCGGTGAACGCCAGGATGCCGTTGACGCGGAGTTCGCCGAGCGTCGTGTCGATCGTCACGGCGTTGCCGATGCCGACGTCGAAGCTGCCGAGGGAATTGTAGGCGAGCGGATTGGTCAGCGCGGCCCTAGCTGGCGCGGCGGCGACGGTCGCGAGAATTGCGGCGGTCAGTGCCAGCCAGCAGGGGATGCGACGTCCAAGTCGTTGGGAGAGGCGGAAGGGAAAGCGACCCGACGTGACTCGGCTCATGAGACGACTCCACAGTTGCCATAAAAGAGATGGATCGAGAATGGACGGCGACAATTGGCTCGGACCGCCATTTAGGATAGAGCGACTATACTATGGATCGCGAGACTTGTGGAGAGAAAGCGGGGCGGACGTTGGCGCTGCGAAGGCGACGCCCCATTGAGTTAGGGCTCGATTCCCAGCCGCCGCGACATTTCCTCCAGCGGCACCCCCTTCGTCTCCGGTACGAGGGTCAAGACCCAGAGAAGCTGCAGCGCCATCATGCCGGTGAAAAAGGCAAAGATAGCGCCCGGCTCGAATTTGGCGACCGCCATCGGGAAGAAGGTCGCCACCAACGCCGCGAAGATCCAGTGCGTGAAGCTGCCGAGCGATTGGCCGGCGGCGCGGAACTGGTTCGGAAAGACTTCGGCGATCAGAACCCAGATGACGGTCCCCTGCCCAATCGCGTGGGCGGCGATAAAGGCGAAGACGCAAACCGGGACGATGGTCGAATTGCCGGAATAAAAACTCCACGAGCAGAGGCCGAGCGAGGCGATGTAGCCGAACGAGCCGATCAGCAGCAGCGTACGGCGGCCGAGCCGGTCGATCAGCCAGAGCCCGACGAAGGTGAAGATGAGGTTCGTCACGCCGACGCCGACCGAGGTGAGGAGGGCGGCGGCTTGTTCGTAGCCGGCAAGTTCGAAGATGCGCGGGGCGAAGTAGAGGATCGCGTTCACGCCCGACATTTGGTTGAAGAACGCCACCAGGAACGCCAGCATGATCGGCGTGCGGAGGCGCCACGACCAGAAGCCGGCAGCCGACGATTCGGCGGCGCGCGATTGTTCGATCTCGTCAGCGACGTGCGATAGCTCTTCTTCCGTCGCCTCAGGCCGCACAAGCCGCAGCACGGCTAGCCCTGCCTCGCGCTCGCCGCGGAGAGCGATGAGCCAGCGAGGACTTTCGGGGAGCGTGAAAGTAAGGATGGTGTAGAGGAGGGCCGGAAACGCCTCGACGCCGAGCATCCAGCGCCAAGCGGCTTCGCTATTGGAAAGTGCCGCGGCTTTTGCGATGACGGCGTTCGAAACAAACGCGATGAGAATGCCTAGGACAATGTTGAATTGAAAGAGAGCCGTGAGCCGACCGCGGGCGGCCGGAGGCGAGATCTCGGCAATGTAGAGCGGCGCCGCGACGGTCGAGACGCCGACGCCCAAGCCGCCTATAAAGCGGGCGATCATGAACGAGTAAACGTCGGTCGCCAGTCCCGACCAAACGGCCGAGACGAAATAGAGGATGCCGATCCAAATGAGCGTCCCACGGCGGCCCACGCGATCAGTCGGCCAGCGACCGACAAGGGAACCGACGACGGTCCCCCAGAGTGCAGCGCCAATGGCGACGCCGTGGAGCCGCGGGCTGAGTTGCCAGAGCGATTGAATCGTCCGCTCGGCACCGGAGATGACGACGGTATCGAAACCGAAGAGGAACCCTGCAAAGGCAGCGGTGAGAGACCAGAAAAAGAGGCGTGGGGACATTCGATGGCAAGCGGAGGAAGAGTGAAAAGGAGTGCCGATGCGCAGCAGTGGAGTCAAGTTACGAAACCGGGCGGATCATTGCAATTCATCGACAAAACGTTGGCTGCAACCAATTTGTTCAATCTGCGATTGAGTGACGAGTTTCGGCATCAGGATTGCTCTGAATTCAATAGAACCCCGGAGAATGTTTGCCATGAAAACCGCCGACAGCAAAAAAACATCCGTTGAAAACAGCGAAACGCCGTTTCCGCTGCAGTACGTCAACGAGATCATTCAATGCAAGAGCGCCGACGACCGCAAAGTGCTGCAAGAGGCCATCCTGGTCGCTGAGGACTCGGCGGACGTCACCACGTTCACTGCCGAGCAGTTTCGGAAGATGAGCGAGAAGTGCAAGGAGTATGGACTCACCAGCCTGCATCAGGTCACGTCAGATCTGGCGGATCGCGCAGAGGGATAAGTCTGAAAGGTAAGATCGTACGACGGTTACGCCGGCTGAGCTTGGATCTCAGGCTGATCTCGGCCACAATACGCCATGGGCGTAACCACAGCCGAATGCGTTGTCCGCGAAGAAGCCATCGTTGGCGAGTCGCCGGTTTGGTCGCCCGGCGAGCAGGCGCTGTACTGGGTCGACATCACGGGGCAAAGGATCCATCGGTTCCATCCGGCGACCGGCGCGAGTAAAACGTTCCACTTGCCCGAGCCGGTGACGGCGCTCGCGTTGCGGGCGAAGGGGGGACTCGTCCTATCGCTGCGCAAAGCGTTTGCGCTGTTCGATCTCGATTCACAGCAGCTGACCTATCTCGGCAATCCCGAAGTCGATCGCCCTGAGAATCGGTTCAACGACGCTAAATGCGACCGGCAAGGTCGATTCTGGGCCGGCACGATGGGGGCCGACCAGTGGGACGCGCCCTGCGGAGCGCTCTATCGGCTCGACGCCGACGGTTCGATCACGCGGCAGCAAGACCAGGTCATCTGCGCCAACGGCATGGGTTGGAGCCCCGACAATCGGACGATGTATTTCACGGAGAGCTTTCGGTATGCGATCTTTGCCTACGACTTCGACGCGCCGGCGGGGACAATCGCCAATCGGCGAGTGTTCGCTGAGGTGGATCGAGCGTCGGGCGGATTCCCCGACGGGCTGACGGTCGACGCCGAGGGGCATGTCTGGAGCGTTCACAACGCGATTGGGCGAGTCGTGCGGTATACGCCGGACGGCCGCATCGAACGGATGGTCGAACTCCCCGTGCCGCGCCCTTGCGGGTGCACTTTCGGCGGCACGGGGTTCGATACACTCTATATCACCACCGCCCGCGAGACGCTGACGCCGGAGCAGCTGGCGAAGTATCCGTTGTCGGGGAGTCTGTTTGCCGCGACGCCGGGGGTGCGCGGATTAGCGGAGCCGCAGTTTGCCGGATGAGGATAAGAGGCTGCCGGTGGCCCCGGCCGTCATCCCGAGCAAAGCGAAGGATCTAGCGCCAAACGAGTGGCCAGATTCTTCGCTCCGCTCAGAATGACTCTACGGTAAAGTACGCAGGAGGCGACGATGACGCGGCAACTCCTCTACGGCATCGTCATGATCGTCGCCGCGTTTTTTTGCGTGGCGGTGATGAGCGCGTTCGGCAAAGGCGCTTCCGGGGTTTCGACGGCAACCATCAGCTTCTTTCAGAGCTTCATCAGCTTGCTGCTTTTCTTGCCGTGGACGCTGCGACATGGGCTGGGCGATTTGAAGACGACGCAGTTTCCGCTGCACGTGGCCCGTGCGTTGTCGGGCTTGCTGTCGCAGGTCCTCTACTTTTGGGCGGTCAAGGAGATGTCGTTGATCGACGCGGTGCTGTTGGTGAACGCTGCGCCGCTCTTTATTCCACTCGTCGCCTGGTGCTGGAATCGCACGCCGATCACGCCGGCGGTCGCCCTCAGTCTGCTGGCGGGCTTCGTCGGCGTAGTGCTGATCATCAAGCCAGGTCCGGAACTGCTCACCAACCCGGCGGCGCTCATCGCCCTCTCAGCGGCCCTCTTCTCGGCGATCGCGCTGGTGAGCGTCAATAAGCTCTCCGGCCAAAATCGGCCCGACACGATCCTGTTCTACTACTTCTTCATCGCGTCGGTGGCGACCCTGCCGTTTGCGATCGCGAATTGGAGCCCGCCGACGTCGCGCGAATGGGGCTTTTTGCTGGGGGTGGGCGTCTTCATGGCGCTCGCGCAACTGTTGATCATTCTGGCCTATCAACATGCGACGGCGTCGCAGATCGCGCCGTTCAACTATTCGGTCGTGATCTTCTCCGGCCTGATCGGCTGGGTGGTGTGGGGCAACACGCTCGATTGGATTTCGGCGATCGGGATCGCGCTCGTCTGCGTCGGCGGGATCTTAAGCATTCTCTTGGCGCCGGCGGCGCGGCCGTCGCACGGGATAGTGCCGGCGCATGGGTTTTCGAATTCATAGCTAGAACCGCATCGACTATGCGGACCGCCTGTTTAGAAGACTTAACCGCCAAGGACGCCAAGAGCGCCAAGGAAATACGGGGAGATTTACCACGAAACACACGAATACCACGACAGGAAGAAAATGAGCGAGGCCACGTTCTTCACTTTTTGTGTGCTTCGTGTGTTTCGTGGTAAACAGCTTTCTCCCTTATCGCTCTTGGCGTCCTTGGCGGTCAAAGTATCCAACTCCGTGGTTCTTCTGCGGGTTTTACGAACCGATTGGCTCGGGGCCCATCTCCGTCTACAATCCTGGGTTGCGCCGCCCCACGCCCGCTCAGGCCGGGGGACCGAGTGGTCCGCCGGGAATCGTTGATGTCGACTCAGCTCCCCATTCTTCCGTCCGCCCCCCCTGCCCCGTCGCTCGCGCCGGCCGGCGATCCTTCGTTCGTGAAGGGGAAGTACTGTTTCATCAGCCTGGGCTGTCCCAAGAACCTAGTCGACAGCGAGCGGATGCTCGGGCTGTTGCAGCTCGACGGCTACAAGCTGGTGAACACGCCCGAAGAGGCCGACTTCGCGGTGGTGAACACTTGCGGTTTCATCGAGGCGGCGCGGACCGAGTCCTTTGGCGCCATCGATGAAATGCTCGAACTGAAGCGGCGCGGCGATTTGCGCGGCGTCATTGTCTCGGGCTGCTTGGCGGAGCGGCAGCAAGAGTCGCTGCTGATCGAACGGCCGGAGATCGATCATCTCGTCGGCGTCTTTGGTCGCGAGCATGTCACCAAGGTCGCCGATCGGTTGCTCGGCGGGCTCGAAGAGCAGCGGCACATCTTTCAGCCGGCGCCGACGCACCCGCTCCCCGACACTGCACGGTTGCGGATCACGCCGAAACATTTTGCCTTCCTCAAGATCTCCGAAGGGTGCGACCGGCTCTGCACCTTCTGCGCGATCCCCAAGATGCGCGGCAAGCATGCCACCAAGCCGATCGAGGAAGTGATCGCCGAGGCCCGCGAACTCGCGGCCGACGGCGTGCGCGAGTTGGTCATCGTCGCCCAGGACACCACCTACTACGGCAAGGACCTGTACGGCGAGCCACGGCTGGTCGAGTTGTTGCGGGAGCTGGAGAAGGTCGAAGGGCTCGACTGGATTCGGTTGATGTACCTCTACCCGATGTACTTCACCGACGAGCTGATCGACGTGATCGCCGGCAGCCAGCGGATCGTGCCGTATCTCGACATGCCGCTGCAACATATCAACGACACGATGCTACGCCGCATGCAGCGTCGCGTGAAGCGAGCCGAGACTGAGGAACTGCTCGGCAAGCTCCGGTCGAAGGTGCCGAATCTGGTGATGCGGACGACGTTCATCACCGGTTTCCCCGGCGAGACCGATCAGCAGTTCGACGAACTGGTCGATTTCGTCGCCGAGCAGAAGTTCGAGCGGGCCGGCGTCTTCACCTACTCTTTGGAACCTGACACGCCGGCCGCCAAGCTGCCCGACCACGTGCCGACCGAAGTGATGGACGAACGTCGCGAGCGGTTGATGGCGGTGCAGCAGGAGATTGCCTTCGAGTGGAACGACCAGCAGATGGGCCGCGAGCTCGAGGTGCTCATCGATACGCCGGTGCCAGGCGAGCGGGACGTCTGGATCGGCCGCAGCTATGCCGACGCGCCCGACGTCGACGGGGTGGTGTACGTCACGGGCAAGGGGCTCGCGACCGGCAAGATCGCCCCATGTGAAATTGTGGCGAGCCGCGAGTATGATTTAGTTGGGGCGCTGAGCGGCAAGCCTCGGTAGGCGTGCCGTAAACTTGCGCCGCCGTCGCTGTTTACCACCCCGCCCGTCGATCGAGCCGCCGCCATGTCGGATACCGCCCTCCCCGCCGCAAAGGCCAAGGCGCGTGTGCTGAACGTCCCCAATATGGTGACGATCTCGCGATTGATCTTGGCGGTCGTCCTCTTCGGATTGATGAGCGCGGGCAGCTACACCGCCGCGCTCGTGACGTTCATCGTCGCCGCGAGCACCGACTGGGTCGACGGCTATTGGGCCCGCAAGTATGGACAGGTGACGCAGCTCGGCCGGATTCTCGATCCGTTCGCCGACAAGATGATCATCTGCGGCACGTTTATTTATCTCGCCGCGGCGCCGCAGCTGCCCGACGGCACGCCGGCGTCGGGGGTGGTCGCGTGGATGGCGACCGTGATCCTGGCGCGCGAATTGGCCGTGACGGCGCTGCGAAGCTTTATCGAGCAGCATGGCGGCGATTTTTCGGCGAAGTGGGCCGGCAAGTGGAAGATGGTGTTCCAATGCTTGGCGGCGGGGTTCAGCATCGGGAAGCTGCAGTGGTTCGACGCGGCGACCAGGAGCTATGGCGCTGATTTGCCGACGTGGGTGACGAGTGGATTGAACGTGACGCTGTGGGCGGCGCTGGCGCTGACGATTTACTCAGGGTTGGAGTACATTTGGGTCTCGGTGAAGGTGCTGAAGCAGATGGATGCTTAGCTGTCGTCACTTGCTGAAGACGTCATCCTGAGCGCAGCGAAGGATCTGGCGGAGTCGAGTAGGCTGCTAGATTCTTCACTTCGCTCAGAATGACATGCAATCGCTCATTTAGATTCCTGCGATGGACGTAGTTCCCGGTGATGCGATGACTTACACCGTACTGGCGGCGGTGGCGGTCAGCCTGGGGACGCTCTTCCGGCTGTTCCAAAAGCACATCGATGGACAGCCGCTGATCGCGGTCGAGTATCGCCGCGTCGTGCCGTGGAATTTCTTGGCGCCGCTGGTGCTGCTCGCGCCGCTGTTGTTGGCGCTGAGTCTGGGGAGCGGCGCCGCAGGAATCGGCGGCGAACCGGAGGTCGAACTCACCGCCGCCACGGCGAACGCCGCGCTCGGGGC
>JBGSMO010000368.1:0-24027 GCA_041740115.1 Pirellulales bacterium | reverse complement strand
CGTCGAGGCGCCTCGCGAAGTCGCCCACGCTGGCGCGACGAGCGATTCTTGGTCCGCCCGCGCCGAAGCGTCGCCCTGGGTTGACGTCGACCGACCTTCGCGAGCAGCGAAGAAGGCCGGCGAACGCCCCCGACGACCCCGTTAATTTGGCCGGTCGCCACCGACGCGGGCGACGCTCTCTCTCGACCCGTCGAAGATTCTTCCATGCAGAATGCGTTGACGATCGACGTGGAGGACTACTATCAAGTCTCCAATTTCGAGAGACAGATCGATCGCGATCACTGGCCGCGCTATGCCAGCCGAGTGGTCCCCAACACGGAACGATTACTCGATCTGCTCGCTCGACATGGGGTCCATGCGACCTTTTACATTCTCGGCTACATTGCCGACCGCCATCCTGAGCTCGTGCAGCGAATCGATGCGGCTGGGCATGAAATCGGATCTCATAGCTATTGGCATCGTCTCGTCTACGAGCTATCGCCGGAGGAGTTTCGCGACGATCTGCGGCGCTCGCGCGACGTCTTGCAGGATTTAATCGGCAAGCCGGTGACAGCGTTTCGGGCCCCGTCGTTTTCAATCACCAAGCGTTCGCTCTGGGCGCTGGAAATTTTGGCGGAAGAGGGATTCGCCTCCGACTCGAGCATTTTTCCTGTGCGACATGGTCGTTACGGAATTCCCGACGCGCCTCGTGAACCACACGCCTTGGAGTTTCCCGCGGGGCGGTTGTGGGAGTTTCCAGTGACGGTCTACCGCGCCGGCAATCTGGCCAACGTGCCAATTGCGGGCGGCGGATACTTTCGGCTGTTTCCGCTGGCGGTGACGATGCAGTTGCTGCGACGGGTCAATGCCAGTCAGCGCCAACCTTTCGTGTTCTACGTTCATCCATGGGAATTTGATCCGCAGCAACCGCGCCTACGCGCCGGGTCGCGACTTCAGCGCTTTCGGCACTACGTCAACCTGTCGACGACCGAAGCCAAACTGACGCGCATGCTCAAAGAGTTTCATTTCGGGCGCTTGGATCAGGTCCTCGCGACCTACTCTCAAGACGGCACGAGGGCGCCGGCGTCGCTGGCTGACGCGACATGATCGATTCGTCCCAGCGTCCTCCCGCTCAGCAATTGTCAGCTGCCGTTGCAATCTGCACGACTGCCGTGACGGCAGTGATCCCGATCCGCAATGAAGCGGCGTTCATCGCCCGGACGCTCGACCAGGTGCTCGATCAAGACTTAACCGGCGTGGAGCTCGAAGTGATCGTCGTTGATGGCGAGTCGACCGACGGCACCCAGGAAATCGTGAAGCGGTATGTCGACCGCGACGCACGAGTTCGCCTTATCAACAACCCGCTGCGACTTTCGAGCGCCGCTCGCAATCTGGCGATCGGACTCGCGACGGGCGAATTTATCGTCATCATCGACGGCCACTGCGAGATTCCGTCCCGCCGATACTTTATTGACTTGGTCGATGCGTTTACCTCCTCGGGCGCCGATTGCTTGGGACGCCCTCAACCGCTGAACGTCACGGATGCCACGCCGCTGCAGCGAGCCATCGCGCTGGCGCGTTCGTCGCGTCTGGGCCATCATCCGGAATCTTTCATTTATTCCGATCAACCCCTATTCGTGCCCGCCAAGAGCGTGGCCGTCGCCTATCGCCGCCAGGTCTTCGAGACAGTCGGCTTGTTCGACCCAACCTTTGACGCCCATGAGGATGGCGAGTTCAACTATCGCTGCGATCAGGCAGGGCTGAAGTGCTTTTTGGACCCTAAGTTGGCCGTAGGATACTTTCCCAGAAGGACGCTTAGCGGCCTATTTAGGCAGATGGTGCGGTATGGGCGAGGGAGAGTGCGATTTGCACGGAAGCATCGCGGAAACTGGGGATTGGGCATGGTTATTCCCGCAGGTTTGGTCCTTTATGTCGTGTTGGGTGCGTTCGTAAGTTGCATAATTCCAAATGCGCGGGTTGCATATGTTATAGGTCTCGGCATTTATGCCTATGCATTATTGGCTTCGGCAGGAGTCATCGCCTGGAAAAGCCGAAAGTTCCGGCTGCTTTACCAAATACCCGCGGTATTAGCGACGGTTCACATCGGAGCGGGAGTGGGGGAGTTGTTGGAGATGGTATTCTCGGGTAGCCCTCGTACTTCGCTTCTCGGAGCTGCAAGCAATGGTTGATAGAAACAATAAACGAGTGATTGTGCTCGAGTTCAATGAGCTATGCCCGGATTTGATGCGGACTTTTATAAGTCAAGGTCTTCTACCGCACTTCAAAGAATTACATGATTCATCGGTTGTTATGACCACCGATGCGAACGAACTCCCTCCTCAACTTGAACCCTGGGTCCAATGGGTTACTGTCCACTCCGGACTTAGCGCATTGGAGCACAATATCTTTAACCTTGGCGAAGGCTATAAGTTGCAAGAAAAGGAAGTTGCCAAAGTGCTCTCTGATCACGGACGACGCGTCGGTGTGTTCGGGAGCATGAATACCAACTACAGGAACCTTAATGGGTTCTTTATTCCCGATCCTTGGGACATCAATGGCGTAGCTGAACCGCAATCGCTTCAACCGTTCCACACGATAGTATCCAAGCAGGTTCAAGACTCTTCGACCAGCAATGGCATCTCGATGCGTGACTTAGTGGCGTTTGGTTTTTTCATGAGCCGCCGCGGGGTGCGGGTGCGTACGATCGCATCCGGCGTGAAGCAACTTTTTCAGGAGCGAGTAGACAGCGGCGTAAAGTGGCGGCGTTCAATGATTCTCGAGCAGCTCCAGTGCGACCTCTTTCGTCATCTCTGGTTCAAATATAAGCCCGACTTTAGCACTTTCTTCTGCAATAGCACCGCTCACTTCCAGCATTACTACTGGCGTAATATGGAACCGGACATATTCGCTCTTCCTCCCGAATCGAACGACCATCCAAGCCTGCAGAGCGCCATTGTCGAAGGCTATCGGGCTATGGACCGATTGGTGGGGAAGTTCATGTCGGAGTTTCCTGACACCCGCATTGTTTTGCTCACCGCCTTGAGCCAACAGCCTTGGCGGGAGACGACAAAATGTACATTCCGGCCTAGAGAATTCGATGCGTTTCTGCGATTTGTTGGCGTCGATCCATCCGCGGTCAAGGTAAAGCCTGTGATGGCCGAGGAGTTCCATGTTTTGTGTGACCCAACGCGACGCGATAGCCTCTTCCAAACAATTCTGGAGGCGACTATTAACGGGAAACCCGTGATGAAAGCACGGTTGGAAGAGGAGGGCGTCTTTTGCGGATGTGCGGTCACGGACGCCGTTGCCTGCGAAGGTTCAGTTGTGCATCCAAAAGGCGGATCGATGCCGTTTACTGATATGTTCCATATTGTTCACTCGATGCGTAGTGGAAGACACCATCCGCATGGTCTTTTCTGGGTTCAATCTGACCGGCCAAGAGTAGTAACAGATAATGTCTCATTGCTCGATGTTGCGCCTACGCTTTTAAATCTGTTTGGCGTCAAGGCAGAAGATTACATGAAGGGTCTCGTAATACCAATCGACGAAGCTGAATTAGTAGCCGCTTAGTCAGAGGCGTCTGCCATGCCTGTCGTTAATCCAAGTGTTCTGATGCTTTCGCCTCCTGAGTTGTACTCGTTCGGATGGTAAAACAATCTCTCAGCGTGCTGGTCGTAGACGAAGAACTTCCTTTTCCACTGTTGTCGGGAAAGCGTATACGTACTTTCAATTTGCTAAGGCATTTGTCAAAGGTTCACAGAATCACTTTCTTGTGTCATCGAAATGCAGATCCAGAGGAACTTGAAGCAGCTACTGCAGCAATTCGGGAACTAGGGATCACAATTGAGTTCCTGCAACGCCCGTTGCCTCCCCAGACGCTGCTTATGCCCAAGGCTCGTTTGGTCAGAGAACTCGCTCGTAACTTGGTCTCGCCCTACCCGTACTTTGTCCAGAAGCAGCTTAGCAGCGAGCTCTACGAAAAAGTGGCGTTAATTGGTCAGCGAAAAGATTTCGATTTGGTGCACTTCGAATGGACACCATACGCGGCGGCAATGTGCAAGCGACTCCGTAAGCCTTGGGTGATTGATGCCCATAACGTCGAGTCGCTCATTTGGCAACGATACTTCGAAGTGGAAAAAAGCTGGCTCAAAATGCGGTTTATCCGGGGACAGTGGAGAAAAACCGTGCACTTTGAGCGCAAAATGTTCCAAAGAGCGTCACACATCATATTTGTCAGCGAGCCCGACCAAGCCATCGCCGTCGCTCAATTTGGGTGTAGTGCCTCGACCGTCGTCGACAATGGCGTAGACACTGCTGACTATGAATTCTGTGAACGTTCTCATGTGGATGCACCGACTTTTCTCTTCCTAGGTAGCCTGGACTGGCGTCCAAATGTGGATGCGATCACATGGTTTCTTGATGACGTATGGCCCGCCGTTCGCTTAAGATTTCCCAATGCGAGGCTTGACGTCGTCGGGAGAAGCCCGAGCCTATCGCTGACAAAGCGGATCTCGACCGAGCCGCAATGTACAGTTCACGCGAACGTCCCAGACGTGAAGCCTTATCTGAGAAGAGCATCAGCTATGGTTGTACCACTTCGTATTGGAGGTGGCTCTCGACTTAAGGTTCTTGAAGCGGCGGCTTCAGGGGTGCCAGTGATCAGTACGCAAGTGGGCATCGAAGGTTTGGAGATGGATGCTGGCACGCACTACATACTTGCGGATACTCAGCTGCAAATGATTGCATCCGCCCTTGGGGTCTGCGAACGAAGGCGATTAGCTCAGTTGGACGAGATGACGAGAGCTGCGCGGCAACTTGTGGAAGTCCGCTACGACTGGTCTTCCCTAGCCGATAAGCTGGAAGGTGTTTGGCAGGCGCAGTCCACTGCACTTGAGGAAGCGAGTAGGTGACATCGAATGCGTGGGGGTGCCGGGTCACTGGCGAATGAAACAGGATGAAAGAGCAACGCAAACCGATCCGCATAATGGAACTGCGAACCGCAGACGGCCCAGGAGGAGGACCAGAGAAAACAATTCTCAATGGCGCAAGACTTTCTGACCCATCGATATTCGATATACGAGTGGTTTACCTACGCAGTCGCTACGATCAGTGCAGGGAATTAAGTGACCGCGCCAGAGATTTGGGGGTATCGTACTGTGAAATCCGAACGGGTGGGCCAATTGATAGAGGCGTATTTCGTCAACTAAGAAGATTGATAGGCGATGCGCAACCATCAATCATTCATACCCACGACTACAAATCAAGCTTGATGGCGTGGATGATCGCGAGACGAAAAGAAGTAAAGCTTCTTGCCACTGCTCACGGCTGGACGGGTAATCGTGTTAGAGAACAGTTTCTCTATTACCCAGCTGAGAAGTTCATTCTGAAAGGGTTTCATCATATCATTTCAGTTTCGAGCCAGATTACTGCACAGCTTGTGTCGAGTGGTGTGCGACAGCACATCATCTCCACCATTCCTAACGGAATTGATCCACAACGATTTGCCCCTGATCCTACGAACCGCGTGCACGAGCGCGTTCGGTTAGGTCTCCGCCCTGGACAATTTGTTCTTGGCGGTGTGGGTCGCTTGGAAAAGCAGAAGCGTTTTGACCTATTGATCGACGCATTTGCCAAGATTTACGGCCAGTTTGATAACAGTGTGCTGCTAATTGCTGGCGAGGGAGCTTTAAAGGGTCAGCTGCAACATCAGATCGACCGACTCGGCATATCTGCCCGGTGCCGATTGGTTGGTCACGTCACAGATATCAAAAGCTTCTATGAAGCGCTTGACCTATTCGTACAATCCTCCGAATACGAAGGTACGCCAAACGTCGTTCTCGAAGCCATGTCAATGCGAGTGCCGGTTGTCGTAACCGATGCAGGTGGGACAAGAGACATAATTACTGATCGCATTGATGGAATAATTGTCGGAAAAGGAAGCGTTGATGGCTTAGTTGACGCAATCAAGGAATCGTTAATGAACGAAGCGGAAGTCCGAGGCAGGATAGAGAGTGCAAGATTCAAAGTCGAGACTATACTTTCATTCCCCTTTCGCAACAGTAGGCTCGAGAAGATCTATTGCAGCTTGATTGCTTCAGAAACCGAGAATGCGATCTGATGACGTGCTATTCCAAAGTTCGCATTTGTTTTGTCATAGATCGGTTGCTAAGAGGCGGCACAGAACTTCACTTATTGCGTCTAATCGAGACTCTTAATCGCGAAGGCTTCGAGCCCCACCTCTGCTTACTCGACGGATTGGACGGGCAGTCCGTAGAGCTAATGCCAAAGAACTGTCCAGTGCTTCGCCTGGGTGTGAGACGTTTGTTGTCGTTCAGCGGCATGCGGCAAGCATTTCTTTTCTGGCGATTCCTGCGCCGCGAGCGGATCGATGTCGTGCAAACTTACTTCCCGGACAGCACTCGCTTCGCCGCTCCCATCGCCAAGGCAGCGGGAGTCAAGGCCGTCTTTGGTTCCCGACGGAATATCGGGCATTGGATGACGCCCCGCGATGCACGCATCGCACGCTTCTACAACCGATTTTTCATCGACAAGATAGTCGCCAACAGCAGGGCGGCCCGTCAATCTGTGATCGACCAGGAAGGCATCGATCCCGATCGCGTCGTCGTCGTCCCAAATAGCATTGACCTGGATCGCTTCAAGGACATACCTCCCTGGCAGCCCAAGCCGGCTGGCATTCCTCGGAAGGTCGGCATGGTCGGGAACCTCCGCGAAGTGAAAGGCCCCGACCTGTTCATTCATGCCGCCAAGCTAGTGCTTGAGGAGCATCCCGACACGTATTTCGAAATCGCTGGTGCGGGCGACCCGTCTCCCTATCAGCAATTGATTGACGAACTGGGCGTCACGGAAAACGTTAACCTGATTGGCCCTGTCACAAATGTGCCCGCTTTTCTGGCGACGCTCGACTTAGCGGTTCTCCCCTCGCGCGCTGAGGGGCTTTCCAATGCACTACTAGAATACATGGCCGCCGGCCGTCCAATTGTAGCAACAGATGCCGGAGGAAACAGAGAGCTGATCCGTTCAGGTGAAAACGGCATGTTGGTGAATATCGAAGAGGGCGATTTGGCTTGCGGCATCCGGGCAATTTTAGAAAATGATGACATGGCGCAATCGCTCGGTTGTTCGGCGTTCCGAGATGTAACTGTGCTAGGCGGACGAGCAAATAGGCGGATGGAAGAAATGTTCGTACAAACTTTGTGCCCAGTATCCGATTCGCCTGACAGTTGAGCGTTAAAGGTTTGTGAGAGTCAAATGTCCGGCCTCTGCTAAATAAATGGTTGCATATAGCTCACCAATAAGTATGGGATAGGGGCGCAAATTGGATCGCGGCCCAACTGCGACAGCCAGCTGCTTTCGGACACCCGTAGACGCGAATGCGCCTGTTTTCCGAAGTGTCTGCTCTCGTATGCGCCCTTAAATTTGCAACAATTGATTAGCTTCAGTGACGGACGTACCCCGGCTACTGGACCCCAGAACCGCGATGTGGCAGTCGATGGATGATCTATTTATTGGTCGGTTATATGTGGCTTTTCATCCACCGGCCGTTCGAGGTCTGGCCGTGGTTGGCCGACGTGCGCATCGAGCGCGTCTATATGCTGCTGACGCTCGTCTACTGGTCGATGCAGCCCAAGGCTTGGACGACTAATCGCCTCAATATCGGAGTCGGGTTGCTGGGGTCGTCAATCCTGATGTCCGCCGTGCTCAGTCCTTTCGAGGGGCTGGAATCGCAAGCCGTGCAAGATTGGCTGAAACTCCTGGTCTTCTATATTCTTGTGTTGACTTCAGTACGCAGAATCGACGAATTGAAAATATTGGTCGCTGCCTTCGTCGTGATCATGGGGCTCTACGAATTGCACTCCCTGCGCGAGTACCTCAATGGTCGCGGCGTTTACCGCATGGGTATCTGGCGAATGATCGCCGTTGACTCATCGCTGAGCGATCCCAATTCGTTTGCGGCTTCCGTTCTCTACGGCTTGCCAATGTTGTTGCCAGTGGCGACGCTCGCCACGACGCGACGACTCAAATTTGCCTTGTGGGCCTTGCTTGGGGTGGGGCTCGCTTGCATTGCGCTCACCGGATCGCGGACAGCCTTTGCGGCCATCGTCGTGTTTAGCGTCGTGCTCGGTATGTATTCAAAATACCGTTGGAGGATCGCCGCCGCCCTGGCTGTAGCTGCTCCGCTAGTATGGGTAAATCTGTCATCTGATTTGCAGAACCGCTATTTGAGTCTGATCGACCCTTCGCGTGGTCCAGCGAATGCCCAAGAGTCTGCTGACTCACGCGAGAGGTTCTTTTTTATCGCGCTCGACATTTGGCAAGAGAATCCGCTCTTTGGCGTGGGGCCCCGGGGCTTTGCCTATGCCAGCGGTACGGGAATGCAATCGCACTCGCTCTACGCAGAAACGATTTCGGAGTTGGGGCTGCTGGGAATTGTGGCGGTGGTCACCCTGGTCGTGGGATTCTATCGGAATGTTCGTGATGCTCGTGAGCTATATCGTGCTGCGGAACCAACACCCGACGTTATGTTCTGCTACCGTACCGTGCTGGCAACCGGCCTGGCAGTTTTGCTGTTGCTGTTCCTCGGATTGGGCGGCCACAATCTATTTCGCTTCACCTGGCTGTGGTATGCGGCCTTTTCCGCGCTCGCGCTGCGCTTTTTGCAAGAAGCCGTTGCCGAGCAGGCGAGCGACGAGGTCGATAGGGTGATTGGCGGGTAATCAACTTCAGTGGCGGCCCCTGTCAACGGCGCCCCTGCTTTCGACGCGCTGCCCAACTACTGCGGGAATCTTTGTGGATCTGATCGCACCCATTTCACGCTGTCTCGTAGCCCCATTGTGGGCTCGGTGGGAACGTAGCTCCTATCTGGTTCATTACCGCCGCCTGTTAGGAACTCAGTACGATCCTCCTGCCGAGATCCGCGTACGGCAAACCGCGGCGCTGCGGGAGTTGGCCGAGCACGCCGTCGCAACGGTTCCATTCTGGCAAAACCGCTTTGCCCAGGCGGGTCTACTGCCGCGTGAACTCTCAGCCCCAGAAGATCTGCAGGCTCTGCCGTTGTTGACTAAGGCCGATCTTCGCGCGCAAGGCGAACAGCTGCTTTCCGCTGCGTACTCAAAGAAAAACCTGCATCGGCATGCCACCTCAGGCTCGACAGGCGTCTCAGTCGTCGCCTATCGGGATGAGCCGTGCCAGCAGTTTAAACGGGGGGCGACGCTCCGCTCCGACGAATGGTCGGGGTGGAAACTAGGCGAACGCGTCGCCTGCGTGTGGGGCAATCCCGAAGTTCGCACCGACTGGAAGGGCCGGCTCCGCAACGCGCTCTTAGAACGGCGCTACCTCCATCTTGATACGCTGAAGATGACCGACGCCGATATCGCCCGCTTTGTCGCGGCGATGGAGCGGACCCCGCCATCGCTGTTGTTTGGCCACGCTCATTCGCTTTATCTAGTAGCGCGGTTTATTGAGCAGAACACGTCAGCGACTAAGATTAGGCCCCGCGGCATTATCTCTACTTGCATGGTCCTCCACGATTTTGAGCGGACCATGATCGAAAAGGCGTTTGGCTGTCCCGTGACGAACCGTTATGGCTGCGAGGAGGTGAGTCTCATCGCCAGCCAGTGCGAACGTCATCGGGGCCTGCACGTCAACGCCGACTGCATTTACTTGGAGATCATTGATGAGCATGGGGCAGCCTGTCCGCCGGGGCAGCCTGGGCGGATTGTAGTGACTGATCTGACAAATCGGGCCATG
Source organism: Pirellulales bacterium (assembly GCA_041740115.1). Classification (GTDB taxonomy): domain Bacteria; phylum Planctomycetota; class Planctomycetia; order Pirellulales; family Lacipirellulaceae; genus Lacipirellula. Next base: position 14,280 of record JBGSMO010000368.1, on the reverse strand, counting down.
CCGTTTTTCCGTTATGAGGTGGGCGACATGGCCAGTTGGGCGGCGGAAGACTGCCCCTGCGGACGGACGCTTCCGCTCTTGGAGAAGCTCGCAGGCCGCATCGCCGACTATGTCGTCACCCGGCAGGGGGAGTATATCTCGGGCATTTCGCTGACGGAGAATTTTGCCCAGCAAATACCCGGGCTGGCGCAATTGCAGATTGTGCAGGAAGATGTCGACCGCTTCGTTTATAATGTGGTTCGCGGTCCGGACTTCGACGATCGCAGTTTGAAGCGGATCTCTGAACTGACGATAGCTCGCTTTGGGAGCACTGCGGAACACGAGTGCCGTTTCGTCGAGAAGATTCTCCCCGAGCCTTCGGGAAAATATCGCTTCTGCATTTCCAAATTGCATTCGGTCGATTCCCTTGCCAATCATGCCTGAGCCTTTAAGTTTCTCTGACGCATCGCCTCGGGTGAGCGTGGTGATGGCGGCCTACAATTACGGGCAGTACATCGCTCAGGCCATTCAGTCGGTGGTCGAACAAACGTACGTTGATTGGGAGCTGATTGTCGTCGACGACGGCTCGACAGACGATACGCGAGAGGTTGTCGCTCGGTTTCTCGGCGATAGCCGTATCCATTACCACTGGCAAGAAAACCGTGGTCAGCCTCAGACCAAGAACACGGGAATCAACTTATCCCGCGGCAGTCTGATCGCATTTCTCGATGCGGATGATGCCTGGCTGCCGACGAAGCTTGAGAAACAAGCGGCCCTCTTTGACGACGATTCTCGACTGGGGGTGGCGTACACGGGCCGATCCTTCATGGATCCTGTGGGAACTGTCACTGGCCGTGAAGATCGTGTGATGGTGCGAGGCGATGTTCTGCACGAGGCGCTCCTGCGGACGATTCCGCCATTTTCTTCATCCATGGTCCGCCGAGAAGTCTTCGACAAAGTCGGTCTTTTCGACGAAACGATTCCCTTGGCCATTGATTATGAACTGTGGCTGCGAGTTGCCCTGGAATATCGCTTTGACTACGTCGACGAGCCGCTACTGCTCTATCGCACGGGGCATGCCAATCTATCGCGCAGGTCGGTTGAGCGTCGACAATTGGTTTTAGATTATATATTGCCAAAGTTTTGCAGCATGGATGGCGTCGAACAGCGGGTGGGGCGATCAGCAATTGCCCTCGCTTATGCAGATACTTATATCAACCAAGCTAATGAGATCCGCTGTCAATCTTTCCAAAAGGCCTTTAGGCTGCATCTGAAGGCCCTTTATACCTGCCCCGGTATGTGGGCTGCTTGGCGCAGCTTGGCCCGATTTTGCGTGCCAGTATCGTTTCGTATCGCGTTGAAGAGATTTCGCCAGGACACGCATCATCCGGATGGCACAGACCTTGCCACTGCCACGTGAATCACCGTCACCGAACTAGGTTGGGCCTTCTAAAGCCTGAGCGCCTGAAACTCTTGTGGAATGAATTCAACAAAGAAGAGACTCTGCATCAATGGCGCTGTCAACTGGGCCGGCAGCTTGGCCCAGATAGTGGCGGTCTTCGTCGTCTCCCCGATCCTCGTCCACGGACTTGGCGACGAACGTTATGGCGTTTGGGCGCTCGTCGAGTCAGTCTTGGCCTATCTCACACTGTTCGATTTGGGCATTGGCGCAGCAGTCGTGCGCTATATCGCCAAGTTTGAAGGACAAGATCAAACCGATGAACTCAACAAGACTTTTAGTGCAAGCCTAGTGCTCTTTGCCATGGCGGGGCTGGGAGTGCTGGCCGTGGCAGCTCTTATTCTTTGGCCGCTCTGGCAATGGGTCCCTGTACCGTCACGGTTTCGCCATGAAGCGTGGTGGCAACTTGCCATTCTCTCTTTCAATTTGGCTGTTGGTCTCCCACTTGGCGTATTTACGGCAGTCCTCGACGGGCTGCAACGCTACGTCCCGAAGGCTTTGGTTCGCATCGTTACCCTCATCGTTCGCTCAGTTGCATTAGTCATAGTAGTGCAGCAGGGAGGCGGGCTGCTACAGGTCGCCCTGGCGGTAACGGTCGTGGGGCTGATCGAACATGCGGTTATGGGTTTGCTCACAGTGATATATCTGCCAACACTGCGATTTGCGCCCCGGCAGGTTGATCGTACGACGATGCAAAGCATTTTTGGGTATAGCTGCAATGCATTTCTGGCGATGATCGCTGGTAGAATGTCCTTTCAAACTGACTCGATCGTGATTGGCTCGTTTCTGCCGCTCGCTCAGATAACCTTTTTCGCCTTGCCAGCGCGCCTCTGCGAGCATGCGAAGTCAACATTGCGATCAATCACGACGGTTTTAACGCCATACATCTCGCAGTTAGAGGGGGGAGGCGAGTTTGACAAAATTCGGCGAATCTATATTGACGCTTCGCGTTATGTGCTTTGGTTGATATTGCCAGTCCAAGTGGGGTTTTGGCTTCTCGGGGGATACTTTTTCGCCTTATGGATCGGGCCAGAGCATGCCAAGCATTGCCATCCAGTCTTGATAGTCCTTGCCACGCCACTCGCGCTAGCTCTAAGCCAATCTATCGCTGGTCGCGTTCTATATGGCATCGGAGAATTGAAGTTTTTTTCGCGGCTAGTGCTACTAGAAGCAACTGCCAATCTCCTGCTGAGTATCATACTAATTCGCCCTTTCGGGATCATTGGAGTTGCGGTTGGAACCGCGTTGCCCACGATTTTAATGAATATTGCACTGATTGTTCATGTATGCGGCAAACTTAAACTGCCTCTCAGGACATACTTGAGACAGTCGTTACTGGCACCTTGGATGGCTGCAATTCCAAGTGGCATTTGTTGGGCAGTTCTTATTGCGTACATGCCAATTTACAATTGGTTTGATTTCTTTTTCGTTGGTGTACTCGGCGCTGTATGCTTTCTCACTCCGGCATTTATTTACGAAAACGGCTTTAAACGATGGAGAAGTATGCTGGAGAGTTCCATCGTCGGTGACGACTCCACTACTATTTTGCGTCATCAAGACAACGTCGCGGATGTGCAATAGTTGAGTAGAATGGATTGCAAGCTCTAGACGTAAGCCAGTAAGTAAGTTGTCGCAGATAATGGTAAAGGCAGGTGATCTTGTGGCAGTTACAGATCAGTATACACGGGACTTTTATTCTACTCGACACGAAAGAACGCTTTACTCTGCCGAAACGATTCTTTCGTTAGTGCTGGGGACCCTCAGTTTCCCAGTGCGCTCCGCTGTTGATGTTGGATGTGGCGTGGGGTCTTGGCTAGCAGTATTGCACAACAAGGGAGTTGAAGATGTGTGGGGCATTGATGGGCCTTGGGTTGACAAAGGGCTTCTTAAAGTGCCGCAAGAACAATTCTTAGAATGCGATCTTAGTAAACCGATATCGCATTCAAGGAGATACGATTTAGCAATATCTCTAGAGGTAGCTGAGCATCTTCACCCTGATTGTGCCGCTGAGTTTGTTGCTTCCCTGACAAGGCTCTCAGACTGCGTGCTCTTTTCGGCAGCCATGCCCTTCCAGGGTGGGAGAGGTCACTTAAATGAGCAATGGCCAAGTTATTGGGCCGAGTTATTTGATCAGCACAACTACAAGCCTGTGGATTGTATTCGACGTTTTATTTGGAGTGATGATCACATACCTTATTGGTATCGACAAAACACAATGCTTTTTGTCGCACAGAATCAACTTGCGAGTATTCCATGCGCCATCGCCGCCGATCCTTTGTCGTTGTCAATCGTGCATCCTCAGACATATCTTTCTAAAATAGCAGAAACGCAGTCGGTCCGAGGTGCTGCACGCGCACTTTCAGGCGCACTAGGGAACTGGACCCGTAAGCAATTGGGCCTGAAACGACCTAACGTAATATGAGTACAGTCCTAGTCACAGGTGCCGCGGGTTTTATCGGCTTTCATCTTTGCCGCCGCTTGCTCGCAGACGGTGCTGATGTCGTCGGGGTGGATTCGCTTAATTCTTACTACGATGTTGCCCATAAGGAGTCGCGGCTAGCGAACCTTGCGCTGTTTCCTGCGTTTGACTTTGTGCGGCTTGATCTCGCGGATCGCTTCGAGACCGAGCAATTGTTTGTTAAGAAAAGTTTTGGTACCGTGCTTCACATGGCTGCCCAGGCGGGCGTCCGTTACTCGCTCGAGAATCCACACGCCTATGTTGAGAGCAACCTGACCGGCTATTTGAATGTGCTCGAAGGTTGCCGGCGAAGCAAAGTGAACCATCTGGTATACGCCTCGTCCAGTTCCGTGTACGGCGATAGCCCCAAGCATTTTTTATCGACTAGCGATTCAGTCGATTACCCAATTAGCCTGTACGCGGCCACCAAGAAATCAAATGAACTGATGGCGCACTCCTACAGCCATCTTTTCGAATTGCCCACCACTGGCCTGCGATTCTTCACCGTCTATGGCCCGTGGGGCCGGCCTGATATGGCGATCTACAAGTTCGCGGATGCGATCTGCCATGGCCGGCCAATAGACGTTTACAACTACGGCAAGATGCGACGATCGTTCACGTACATTGACGACGTCGTCGAGGGCGTGGTGCGGGTCGCTCGTCAGCCGCCCGCCATAACCGCAGACAGCTATCCGCCCTATCGAATTTTCAATATAGGCAACGACGAGTCGGTCGAGCTCGAACAGATGATCGCATTGCTCGAACAGGCGCTAGGGAAGAAAGCGATTAGAAACCACCTACCGATGCAGGCGGGGGACGTCCTGAACACATGCGCGGACATTCAAGATCTTCGCCAAGCGGTCGGCTATGCGCCCACGACCTCCCTTGAAGAGGGGATTAAGCAATTTGTTCAATGGTATCTGGACTACAACGCACGCTGAATTTGAGCCCAACTGGAGGCCAGGGAATCAATTTCTCCCAACAGCGCCAGGGTCAGTTCGCCTGATTCTTGAAAGTGTGCATCGCTCGCTTGGGATCTCAGGCGCCGAGCGTTTCGCCGTGATTTCTCATCCGATGAATCGGCAGGCAATATCGCGGGTTGACCAATAATCTCAATCTGACTCGCAACATCTCCCGCCGAGCCAATATCCTCGAAGACAATGTCATTGGCGTATTCGAGTTGTGACGTGGCTTGGGACTGCTGGTTCACCGACAATTGCTGGGGCTGGGGTGGGGCCTGGAGTGGCGATTGGATCTGGAGATTGTTTGATTGCTTGCCGACTTCACTGCCTTCGGTCTGCTCGTCGATGGATTGAACGCCTGGGCCGGCGATGTTGATTTGGCTGGGGACGCTGCTGTGATTGACGACAATCGACTTGCCCCCCGCCGTGATCGTTGATTGCGTGCGGTCGATGACCGAAAAGGCAGCACCGGCAGCGTCGGCCTTTTCGATGGAGAATCGGTAAAAAGTGAGCGTCGCCAGCCCGTTGGCGTCGGTCGTGGCCTGGTAAGAATCGCCCTGAGCCGTGGTGACTGACACGGCACTATTTGCCAGCGGAGTCGATCCATTGAGGATTTTGACCTGCTGCGTGAAGCCCTCGCGGACCTTGACGGCTCCGCTACTCAGGTTCGAGTATGCATAAGTGTAAGATTTGGGATCAACGCCGTTGCCCCAATCAGAATCAATCAAGTCGGCAAATGTCGTGGTGCCGACATGTGAAAAATACTTTGTCTGCCAGACGGCGCGACCTTCCTGCAAGCCTTGGCCGCTAATCAAGCCGTCAATCAACGTGTCGATCCCGCCGATATAGGTCTGAGCAGCTGCCAGTGCGTTGGAGCCAAGTCCTAAGTCGCTCAGCTTGCTTTCTATTGCCGCCATGAAGTCGCCGTAGGCGGCGTTTCCGGTGACCCAGTCGAACGAATTGCCTTTGAGCGGCTCGCTTTGCTCGGTGTAGCCGTCGTAGCCTTCGACTCGTACCAAGACGTGATTCGACTTGAAGTTATTGTCCTTGATGAGATCAACGCCTAGCGAGCCACCTGCACCACCGGCTATTGATCCGCCTGTGCCCTCTAGCGTGATTGGTTGTGCGTAATGACTTATGTCAGGAGTACCAACCAAAATCGTCGTGGCATCATTGTTAGCATAAGTGCTAGCTCCTGAGCCATAGCTTGAGATATAGAGGGACGAAGCACTGGTGTAACCGCCTCCGCCTATTCCTAAGCTGATGTTATCCGAATAATTAATTCCCTTGGTTTCGTAACGTGAACGCACGGCCGGCGGATTCAAGTTATCTCCAAATTCGGCATTGGACTCTTCCAAATGCAGGATCACATTGCCGGTTACGGTCATGTTCTCGCCGGCATTGAACAATACGCCACGGCCATTGGTGGGGAGAATCAGATTATTGGTGATGGTAACGTTGCTCGTTCGGTAGAGCCAAACCCCGTATCCATTGGTAGCAAACCCGGTGTGTCCAATGACGTTTTCATTAATTACCGAATCGGCCAAGACATTGAACCCTGAGTTACCTCCAATCAGAACATTGCGTTCAGCAACGAGTTTTCCGCCCACCATGACATTGGCTGGACCGGCATGCCGATTGAAAGATGAGTCAGTGTGGGTAGTTAAAAGATTATCTCGAAGGGTGACTCCATTGGTTCCGCCATACTTAAAAAACACCGTGTGGCTATCTTTGCCATTGGTCTCAATCTCGATGTTCTCGATCAAAGCCCCATTTCCGCGTTGGCCGAATATGCCATGGGATAAATTTCCCGCTCCATCGTTTTTTATCGTGCCGTTTTTGATCGCGACATTGAAAGCTTCGGCAGCCCCTGCAATCGTTGGGATTTCAGTGTTGTGGTAGCCGAGGTAAAGGACCACTCCGTGCGTTGCACTTTTGTCGTCACCAGCATTAGGCCCAGCTAATTTGTCAGTATTGTAAGTGATCGTATGGCCATTTAGGTCGAAGGTTATATCTTTATTGGCAATGTAGAACGCTGTTCCTTTGGTCGACACATCCGTTTGCAGCGCAAAGGTTTTGCCAGCCTGCTTAAGGATGTAAACCGTGCGGCCGTTAACGGTCCCTTGGTTCGCCGGGTTGTCCAGCCATGCTTGATCAATGTTGATAGTGTTCGAGGCGGCCACCGTCACGAAGACGCGATCGAAGGACGTCAAGCCGCCGTTAGTGGCCGCGAGTTGCAGCTCGTAGGTTCCGGCTTGATCAAACGTGACCGCCGAACCCTCGGCGGCCGCGTTCCCAAAAACGACATTGCCTGGGCCGGAAATCTTGGTCCAAGCTAGCGAAAAATTAGTATATGCGTTGGCCCAGTACTCGCCTTGCAGGAATAGCGAAGTCGATACTGTGGCGACCTTATCGACCCCTGCAGACACAAAGGGAAGCCAAATGAAGTTGGTAAGCGCCTGATCGGCTTGTTCTCCCAAAAGAGGGGCGGCGCTCGTTGACTCGACCGGCGGCGCCTCAGGCGACGACGGGCTCAAGGGATTCACAGAGAAGAGATGGCGCGGTTCGAGCAGTTCAAATTGAAAGCGAGCGCTCTTCTTGGTTTTCTGCCTATCAGCGAACGATCGAGACATTACTAACTCCCCGCTAACGCCATCGACTACATCTGCGGCTGCTCTATGGTGCGCAAAAGCGTGACAGACCCGAATCTGCGGCAAGGTACAGGATAAGTGGAAAAAGATGAGACCGTGAAAGAGCACGGCGCCCCAATTCGTCGGGAATCGGTCGCAGCTAAACAAACGTAGCATACTACTCCCTTTGCAATCGATGTCGGGTTGGTGTGGGATGCCGTATAGACGGCGCCAACCGTGCAATCAAAATTGCCGTCATATAAGGCTGTACGAGGACACCCGCGCAAGCTGATCTCGAACGCCTCCAGAACGCGGCATTAGACGCGGCGTTGCGGTAATGTTCGATTTTGCCATTGTGGCGTCCTCATACGGCGCTTGCCAGCGTTTTAACGACTTACGCCGCCATTGTGGTTCGCTTGGGCCTGAGACCGATCACGAAGCCGACGACGCAAATAGTGATAGACATTGGTTCAGGCACAGGCGCGCCGGCGATGTCAGCGCCGGCAACTCCCGTGAAATGGCGCTGCCATAACAAAAAATCCGAACCGTCAACGTCAAGATCTCCGTCCGCGTCCCCTTGCTTGGTCAATGCGACGGTAACCAGGCCGAAGTTGGCCTGCCAGATGGCGAGATCGGCGGCGTTCACTGCCGCCATACCATCAAAATCTCCTGGAACCGCGGCGACTGCACCCACATCACGTTGCCACAGCAAGAAATCTGCCCCGTCGACGACAAGATCCCCGTTGGCGTCTCCATTCGCATGTGCCACGTCGATCGCTCTGCCGTACCCCGCTCTCCACGCCAGCAAGTCATCGGCATCCACCGCTCCGCTCTCGTCAAAGTCGCCCGCGGCGATCTCCGCCGCCAAGCTCGCAAGCGTCTCGATGCTGTGTGGAGGGAGCGTAATCGTGAAGGTCGAATCTTCAGGAAGGACGACGGGCAATGCGGCCCAGTTTTCCGTGAGACTCGTACGCACCCGCGAAAACTGCTCAGCGGTGACTCCGCGCAGCTCAAACGTGACATCCTGATTGGCGTCGCTGCTATTTATCAATACCAAGACGAGGCCCGCTTCGCTCAAGAACGCCGTTGATTTGATGCTGTCGTCCGTCGACTGAGCGTCTATGCGTTGGGAACCGGGAGCCACAAAACGCGAATACTGCCCGGTAGCAAAGTAGGCTTTGTTCAATGTAAAGCCTGAATACGAATCGTCAGCTGCATGAAGCGTTATCAAGGCCGACATTTCACTGTCGGCGGCGCCTCCGAAACCTGACTCGTAGTCGACCGCGCTGACTTCGTAACTCGATACCGCTTCGTGTATCAGGGAGGCCCACTCGACGGCCTCATTCGCTGCCCCACCTTTCAAGTAACTGACAGCGGAATCGGAGAACCAGAGCGGAAGATGATACTGGCTGGCAATGGCCTTGATCTCGGAAATTTGGGCGACCGACTGGCTGCCATGGGCTGCTATGGCTCCAATATAAGAGAGCGCCTCCGGATCGCTGAGTATGAGTTGGGAATCGACGGCGGCCTCGCTCGACTGCAGGTCAGCAGGGAGCACGAACTGCGCCTCAAAACCCTGATTCTGCAAGCGGGGTCCAAGATTTTTGATGACGTCGCGTATGAACTCGGCGCTCAGCGAGGTACCGCCGGCGGACGGGTCGTTTTCCACTGAGACGTACTGCAGCGGCGTCCCCAGTTGTTTGGCGTGTCTGACCTGGGCCAGTAGCCATTCAGAGTATTCCGCGACGTCTTCGCTCGTCGAGGCTCCCATCCACGTTTCTCGAGTGGTCCGAGAAAGATATAATGTGTCGGCTCCTCGCACCCGCGCTTGCGCGAAGTAGTCAAGATGCGCGTCCAACCTCCCTCCATTGAAGTTGAACCGACTCAGATCAGTGATGTAGGGCCTGTCGTTGTCATTGATGATTTCAATACCCGCGCCCGCGGCGGCGTCGGGGCTTGTTGGGAGCACGCGCGTCAGGCGAAGGTCCCGGTACAGCAGGTCAAGTATTTCGGTCTGCTGTGCGGACGTCATGGCGGGCGCCGCGCGACCTGTCGGTGAATTCTCAAAAAGCCACGGGTCGTCGAAGGCGCGAACGGAAGTTCCAAAGCCATCAATGGATTGATGTCGGACGGCCGCGTCTACCACCAGCGTGGCTGCAGTCACCGTGGAGGAAACGTTCATCGTCAGAATTAAGAGGCAAATCAGAAACGACCCGCGTGTTGGGCGACACGACCATCTATTGCTTCTAGATGGAAAACTCATTAGTAGTTCATTCATCGTCAGTGGAGTTGCTAAGCGGCTTCTGCAATTTGCGTTGTCGGTTGGCGTGCCTGAGTTGCTGCAGAGCGGATTACATCATGGATTAGCAATCAGGTAGGTGCTCGTTATGCCTGCCTGAAAATCCTCCGGACCGTTCCCCTGCCGTCGCAGTTAGCGGGGTTCTAGCATGACTAGTCCGCACACTGGGAAACTTCGTCAGAAGCCGATCGTGGGCCCACCTTCCGCTGATGGGTGAAATTCTACAGCGACGGTTATACCCGATCTATTGGCACTATCGTTACGACACATGCTGTCGATGAAAACCTGCGGATTGCCGAAGCGTATCGCGGCAGCTTTGGTGGAAACCGACGCGCACCCATGGTACCGTCGCTTAGAGCGCTTTTCAGCCGTTTCGATCGGTGGAGAAACGCCCAGAATCCAGGGTTTCTGCGTCGCCAAGCCTAGATGCAGCGTTCTGCGACGGGACATCGCCTCACTCGAGATTAGACTCATCCAATGCCAGCCAATCTTGCGTTAAAAATTGCCGAAAAACAAGCAGTTATCGGGATTATCGGCCTCGGTTACGTCGGTTTGCCGCTGGCGAAGGCCTTCATCGAGGGAGGATTCCAGATCCTGGGATTCGACGTCGACCAAAAGAAAATCGACCAATTGCAGGCCGGCCGGAGCTACATCGGACACCTGAAGTCGGAGTGGATTTCTGAATGCATCGAGAATGAGTCGCTGCAAGTGACGAGCGACATGGGGCGGCTAGGCGAACCCGACGCGATTCTCATCTGCGTTCCGACGCCCCTCACCGCCAGCCGCGATCCAGACCTGTCGTACGTCGAGTCGACGGCACATCAAATCGCCGCTCGTCTGCGACCTGGCCAACTCGTCGTGCTGGAAAGCACCACCTACCCAGGCACAACGCGCGACGTCATGTTGCCAATTCTGGCCGCCGGCGGACTGAAGTGCGGAGACGATTTTTATCTCGCGTACAGCCCAGAGCGAGAAGACCCTGGCAACCCTGACTTCTCCGCCGGCAGAATTCCCAAGGTGGTCGGCGGCTACGATGAGATGAGCGCTCGACTCGCGGAGCAGCTTTATCAATGCGCCGTCAGCGAAGTCGTGCCGGTTTCCTCTTGTGAGGTCGCGGAAGCCTGCAAGGTTTTGGAGAACACCTATCGAGCGGTGAATATCGCGCTTGTTAACGAACTCAAGAAGGTCTTCGATCGATTGGGGATCGACGTCTGGGAAGTAATAGACGCCGCCAAGACCAAGCCTTTTGGATTTCAGGCGTTTTATCCTGGCCCCGGACTAGGCGGCCACTGCATCCCCATCGATCCCTTTTACCTCAGCTGGGTTGCGCGTAAGCACGACGTGCCCACCCGCTTTATTGAATTGGCGGGAGAGGTGAACGCGAGCATGCCCGACTACGTTGTGGAGCGAGTCGCGCTGGCGCTGAACGATGCCCGAAAGGCAGTTAACGGGAGTAAGATCTGTATACTTGGCGTCGCTTACAAGCGCGACGTCGACGACCCTCGCGAAAGCCCGTCCTTTCGGGTCATGGAGCTACTCGAGGCGCGAGGGGCTGTGATCACGTACAGTGATCCCCATGTGCCGCAACTGCCGAAGATGCGTCATCATCGCTTGCCTTCAATGACGAGCTGCGAGCTCACCAAGGACTATTTGGCTGCCCAAGATTGCGTCGTCATCGTCACGGATCATGCGGCGTTTGATTACGCCTTTCTCGCGGCGCACAGCCGGCTGATCGTCGACACTCGCAACGCTCTTGGCGGCATTACGTCCGCGCAAGCGACCGTAGTAAAAGCCTAAGTGTCTATTGCTCTCTCGCATCTTGAATTATCTATGGCAAAAGTTCTAGTTACAGGCGGCGCCGGCTTCATCGGGTCACACCTTACGAGCGCCCTCGTCGATCGAGGCGACGAGGTGATCGTGGTTGATAACCTCAGTACAGGTCGCCACGAGAATCTAGGCCACCTGGAAGGCCGCTTCAAATTGATTCGTGGCGACGTACTTGATCGCGAGGCGTTGCGACATGCGATGGCAGGCGTCGAAATCGTGTTTCATCAGGCTGCTCTCGCGTCCGTGCCGCGCAGCATTGCAGCGCCCTTAGAAACTCACGCCGCCTGTGCGACCGGCACGTTAAACGTCCTTGAGGCGGCGCGAGCAAGCGGCGTCAACCGGGTCGTTTACGCCGGATCGAGTAGCGCCTATGGCGATCAGCCGTTTCAATCGAAGCGAGAACTCGATTTGCCGAGCCCCTTATCGCCCTACGCGGTGGCGAAATTGACCGGCGAGTATTACTGCCAGGCGTTCACGGCGAGTTATGGGCTGCCGACCGTCGTGATTCGCTATTTTAACGTCTTTGGCCCGCGCCAGGACCCCAATAGCGAGTACTCGGCGGTGATTCCGAAGTTCGTGACGACCATGCTCAATGGCGAGCGCCCGACGATTTACGGCGATGGGCTGCAGTCTCGAGACTTCACTTACGTGGACAACGTCGTCTGCGGCAATCTGGCTGCTGCCATTTCGGCCAATGCGGTGGGAAAAGTGATCAACGTCGCCTGCGGCGCCCAAATCACGCTTCTGCAACTAGTGGCGTCTATCAACAACGCCCTAAACACCAACATCGAACCGATCATTGCTGAACGCCGTCGCGGAGACGTGCGCTCCAGCTTAGCCGACCTATCACTCGCCCGCGAAGTTCTCGCCTACAATCCTGTCATCGACTTCGACGAGGGGCTGAGACGATCCGTCGCGTACTATCGTGCATTGCACGATTGACGCGGAGTAATGCAGGACTAACTACTATCGAAACGGATTTGGCTGCGGCGGACTGAAGAGGGAAGGCGCGCCCGAATCGACCGGACGGCTGGCGGTCGGGACCGGGAGCGGTTCCGGTGGCTTGACCGTTGGGCCTTCTAGCTTATCCCTCACGCTATCCTGGATTTCCACCGGAGTTTCAGGACCGATGTATTCCATTCCCGGTTCCATGCAACAGTAAGCGTCGCGCCACTCTGCGCCCGACGTCGGCCAGACTCGCCAGCACGTTGGCTTGTGACCGTAGTATGCGTTGGCGGGGCGACACGGACATTTGAAGACCGCGTCTTCGCCGGCGCACCAAGGGACTGTCTGACGAATGTCTGTAGGACAATTGGCCTCAGACTGTCGTTTCGCAAATAAGCCGCTGTGACACCCGCTTAGCGCGAATATGGCTCCGGTCAGTAAAACCGGCATGAACCTTGACATTGCAACTTTTCACAGACCGCTGACGGTCTGTGCCCCCCGTGTGATTTCTAAGCTCTGTGTATTATCAGAAACCGCCCCCGCCCCCGCCGTTGACGGCCGATTGTTCGAAGTAAACCACCCGCTGAGCTGTTTGCGTACCCAGCAGCGTCACGCCAAAGAGCCGTTCCAGCGGCGAGAAGATCTTCGCCATTGCCGTATCTAACGCGACGAGCTTGTCTTCGGAAACGTAAATGCGGTCGCCGGGCATGACTTGGTAATTGGTGGAGACGTCGCCGCGCTGGGTGACGGCAATCCAGTCCACCGGGAGAATTTGGTCTCCGCCCGTTTCATTGTGCCCAGGACGGGCGATCCACATCCGCGTCGAGGAGTTTGATTGCAAGCCCTGAATCTGGCCGATGGCGTCAAGCACTGTTTCATTGCCTCGCGCCGGCAGGATCGCGACCTGGTCTCCCAAGCCGGCGCCCTGCGTTACGACGTAATAGACCTTGCTGTTGTAACCGAGGACGTCGAGCGAAATCTGAGGACGTTCAAGGTACTGCGAGAGGTGAGCCTGGACCGCCGCTTGCGCCTCTTCCATCGTCAGGCCGACAACACGTACTCGGCCGTAAGTTCCGAGGCTCACTTTGCCGTCCGGCGCCACGAGGTGTTCGCCGGTAATCTGCTGCTGGGCAGACATTTGAACCAGCGTTACAAATACTTTAGGGGCGGTGTAAACCTGTTGCAGCTTCGCCAGAATCTGCTGTTGGAGCGCCTCAGTGGTCAGTCCCTGAGCCTGAATTGATCCGAGCGACGGCCCGAGTTGGAGTGAACCATCTGGCTGGATCGCATATTGGCCGTCGATCGACTCTTCTTCGGGCAATCCGATCGCGCCGATCGAGAGCACATCGTAGACGCGTAGCTGGTACGGGCTCTTGGGAACGAGGCTGATGCCTTCGATACTAAGAATATCCGGCGGTTCGATGATATAATCGGGAAGCGTCACCTTCGCTTGCTCCCGCGGCACCTCTGGAGAAATGCAGGGTTTTGGCCCATCGGGCTCGCGACCTGGATAAATCGTGCGGCAGCCGCCGCAGACTAGCAGAATTGCGAGTGAGCAGCCGACGCGACGGCTGAGGGCGGAGGAGAGCATAGGAAATGTCGTTGGCACGGAAACCTCCGGAAGACTCCGGTGAATCGTTCTCGCACGTCAGAACGTGCGCCAGCGAACAGGAGCGTTTGGTAACCCCCACGCAATCGCTATGATTAGGATTTTCGGTGTT
>JBGSMO010000354.1:0-14354 GCA_041740115.1 Pirellulales bacterium | reverse complement strand
CAGCGCTTTTTTCTCCGGCGGCGCGTCGAACGCCTATATCGACAACTTGGTAGTCACCAACAACGACCTGCCGCCGTTGGGAAATGGCGATTACGACGGCGATCTGGACGTCGATGGAGCTGACTTTCTCGTCTGGCAACGGACGTTTGCCGAATCGCCGGCGGCTGGAACTGGCGCCGATGGCGACGGCGATGGACAGGTCGGCGCCGGCGACTTGGCCGTTTGGCGAGAAAGTTTCGGCAGCGCTGCGGCAGGGCCAACGAACTCAGTCGTGCCAGAACCGACGTCAATGCTGTCGATGGTATTTGTCTTGACGGCGATCTGCGCCACCTGCAGGAGCCGTCGCGTCAACTGGTGCGCTGGCGCACCATGGGCTTCGAAGCGGCCACGGCGCGCGACGGCGGCCAGCGCTTCCGTGACGCGGTCCAGGATACAAAGGGCACAGGCTGCTAAGCGGCGCCGCGCACCAGTTCTCTCCGCTTAACGCTCATCACCACGGCCTCCCCAATAGCATTAGCAGTTTCGCATGTTTCCTAAGAAAGCCGATCAAGCGACTCGACGAACCGCGCCCCGCAAATCGCCGAGCTGCCGACGTAGCCAATTCGAGTCGCTGGAGTCCCGTCTCGCGCTGAGCGTTACCATTCTGAGCGAAGATTTTCAGGATGATGCCGTCGGCGCTCAACCGAACAGCGCCGATCAGTTCTGGAATTTCGTTGGGCCTGAGTCATATATTCAGGTCGCCGGACTTGGCGGCGCTTACACAGCCCCCTTCGGCGGCGTGACTAACAAGGCGCTCGTGATCGATGACGTTGGCGCGGCGCAACCGATCGTCAGCTGGCGCTCAGTATTCTCGGATGACCCGCACGATTTCCAAACTGGCACGATTGAGTTCGACCTCTATTTACCAGCAGCTGGGTCAAGGAACTGGACGTTTTTTGATTTTCGGTTGGGTTATGGCGACGCGGGGCGAACGGCTCCCACAACGGTCAATGATACGACCGTCTGGAATAGTTTCCGCATTAATCCGGGAGCGCCTCAGGGCTTCATTTTCGACGACAATACGGGAACTTTCCTCGCGTCGATTACTCCAAATTCGTTGCTACACCTACGGTACGATTTGGACGGCGCCACTCAGACTTATCGACTTACCGTTAACGGGACGCTTGTTAGCGCTAATGGGAACCCTAATCGGCCGTGGCGCGCGGGAGCGACCGGCGTCAACATGATGGGGTTCTTCGGCGGCTATCCCACGAACTCAGCGCCAGTTTACATTGACAATATCACAGTCATCAACGACGGCGCGCCGCCTGAACCGTGGACGCCGCCCAGCGGCGAGCCGACAGATCTACTGCAGTGGTATCAGCATCGCGGAAATAAGCGCCTGACGGGCGAAGCAACCGTCGCTCAAGATGTGTTGGCGTCGTCCGTCGTCCTCTGGTCCGAATACATCGGCTCGCAGTCCTCGCTGATCGCGGCGGCTCCCGCCGAAGGCGCCGACGTCGTGCCCATTCCAACCTCGCCGCTTGCCATGACGGCTGCGGAGAATGCGTCATGGGGCGTCGGCGGGCCTTATTTTGACCTGGTCTTCAACGGGACGCTAGTCGCCCAGGCGACATCTTCGATCCGTCGCGTCGGGGATTTTATTCCGGGTAACGGCCTGATGGAGAAGATCGAAGGCGAAGTCTTCGATCCGACGTTCGGGCAAGGAGTCATTCGACTTTCCGTCTATCAGAACGGCGCCTGGGTTCAGCAGTGGCAGTCGGCCCAGATTCCTTCAATGTTCGGTATTCCAAATTTGACGGTCGGGGACTTCGATAACGACGGCGTTAATGAAGTGGCGGTCGTACCGTGGACGAGTCTCTATATCCTTAATATCAATACAGGCGCTTTGGAGCGGACCGGCGTTTACAAGCCTGCTGCAAACGAGTCGGGGCGCGGGTACGGTTGGCTCGGAGCGTACGATCTCACCGGCGACGCGCGCGATGAATTCGTCGTCATCGGCGATTTCCAGGATTACATCAGCGTGATGGGCTGGAATGGCAGCGGCAATCTCGTCCAGTTGTGGACGCACGTTTTCGATCAACGACTCGCGGGCAAGCAAACGAGTCACCGTCCCATGGCGTTCCCAGTGCGAGACGTGACGGGCGATGGCCGACCAGAAATCGTCACCTCCATTTATAACGAAACGGGCGATCAGCGTTGGCACATGCTGGTCTTCGATTCGGCGAACGGCGCGGTGCTGCACAATCTGATTGATCATGTGATCGAAGGCGCGCGCGACGTCAATGGCGACGGCGATTTTGAGTTGTTCGTCCAAACGACTGACGGCGCCTTGATACCGGCCGCCTCGACGGTACAGATTCTCGATTGGAACGGCGCTGGGTTCGCCGCCATCTGGAGCCAGCCGAACGCAGCCTTCGTCCGCGCCGACCTGAGCGATTTTCCGCTCAACGTAAATAGCGCCGCCTCCACCGGCAAAAGTGACCTGCTCACGGGCCGATTGGCCGCGGGGCAGGAGGAGACGTTCTTCACCCGCCGGTTGCTCGACGCGCAAGCGGCGACGACGGAGATCACGGCGTGGCGACTCACGGGAACTGGCGGCGCGGCGGCCATCGGCGCCGCAACGGGCGTCAATTTAAGCGTCGCCGCCGTGCGTCAAGCGATACCCGGCCAAACGAGCGTCCTATTCTCCACGGACTTCCTTGGAACGGCCGGGCTGGCCGCCGGCGATTATGACGGCAGTGGCCTGGTTGACGGTAACGACTTGCTGACTTGGCAGCGACAACTGGGGCTGTCGGTCGTTATCGGCAGCGGCGCTGATGGAAACGGCAATGGAGTCGTTGACGCTGGCGACTTAACTATTTGGCGGACCCACTTCGGCGCCCGTGCGCCGAACGCCGTCGAGTTGGCCGGCTTTAACGGCAATGCCGTCACCTCTCAAAAAGGCTCGCCGCCGCGTTCAAGCGTTGTCGTGGGGCGACTCGATGGTCCGACCAGCGCGCCGACGGTGGTCGTGCAGGGCGGCTCGCAGTCCATGGTGGCGCTGCAAGCGAATGCGGATGGTTCCGTCGATCGCATTTGGAGCCAGCCGGGGATTGGCGGCTTTACCGGCGCCACGCAGTTTCAAGGCCAACATGAATACAGCGGCGCGGCGCTCGCGGACGTCGACGGCAATGGCACGTTGGAAACGCTATTCGCCGCCGAAGGAGCGGCCGGCGAGGCCCGGTTGATCGCCGCCGCCTCCGACGGCACGGCTGTGTGGACTCATGATTTCGACGTGCCGGGGGGAACACGTCAGTGGAATCAGCCAGGACTGACGCTATGGCGCACCGGCCACTTCCGCAGCACGGAGTATGAAGACGTCCTCGTGCAATTGATGCGCGGCAGCGGCGGCACCGGCGAGTTCCAGTTGCTTGACGGTCGCACCGGGGCGCTCGTGTGGACGCGCACCTACGGCAACTCCGCCGGCAGTAGTCCCGTGCTGCGAAACGCCGGCGAAGCGCAAATGGTCGTTTACGACTGGGATGGGGACGGACTCGACGAAGCCGTCAACGTGCATCCCGATATGTTTTACGTCGTTGACGGCGACGGAGAAAATCTGATTGATCGCTCGATTTACAACGGGGGCGTCTTCGCAGGCGGATCTCCGCTTTACGGGACGCCCATCGTCGCCGACTTTCTGAACAATCAGACAGACTCGATTTTGTTCGCGGGCGGATATTCTCAGCTCGGGCTGATGTCCAAGTCGGGGGTCGACGTTTGGCACACTCCATTCATCTATGACAACACGCCGGGCTTTATCCAGGGCGTCGGCGACGTCGATGGCGACGGCGATCTCGATCTTCTCAGCGTCGGGCACCCTTCGTCGCCCGGCGTCGATACCCAGTCGCGGTTTCACGCTTACGATGCGAAGACCGGCGCGTTGCTGTGGAGCGTCAACTTGCCCGGCCGGGCCCACGCTCCTGTCGGAGGCGCCTACTCCGATACGCCGACGCTCTCGATCTCCGGCGACGTCGACAATGATGGCCGCGTCGAGTCGATTTTCGCCATCAACGGCACGCTCTACGTCGTCGGCGCCAATCCCGGGGGAACGTCCGGATCGATCGAATGGACGTTCACCCCAGATAGCGGATATCTCGGCTCTCCCGTTCTGGCCGACGCTAACGGCGACGGCATGCTGGAGATCGTCGTCGTATCGACGAGCGGCATGGTCTACGGCATCGGTACGCCCGCGTCGGCTGTTGCGCCGTTGGCGCTACAGTCAGCGGCGATAAGCGCGGTCGTGGAGCCTGACGATTCAATCGCTGCGGTTCAAGAGCCGCTGGGAAAGCTGATGGAGTCCAACGTTAGCTGGCTCCAACTGCTAGCCGGGCGTCAACTAGGAGAAGAATTGACTGAGGCTGATGACTCCTTAACTGAGTTCGATTTTGACGAAATCGTTCTCCAGCAATGGAGCGCGATGAACGACGATCTCGGAACTCCCGCCAACTTCATCCCAAGCATTACCCGATCGACCTTCAACCGAATTCGAACTATTTCTGACGAGGCGTGGGAGGCTTGGGGGGCGACGGCTGAGGCAAGTCAAGACGAGGACTTGTTGGTGTTCGGCAATCAATCGGAAGAGGCTTTCGGGCTGTCATGATGCATCTCCAACCAACGCCCTTGACGAGAATTGGCCTGCTGCTGGCGGCGTTCTGCTGCGGCTGGAATTCGCCAGCCGCCAACGTAGCCGCCGAGAGTGCCGCACTGCCGAGCTACGTCGTCTGTCGCACCTCGCAACCGATCATCGTTGACGGGCGCCTCGATGAACCGGCCTGGAGCGCCGCGAAATCGCTCGGCTCGTTTCAATTTCCGTGGTTCCAGGAGGGGGTTCGCGAGAATTCCGTCGTCAAGCTGCTCTGGGACGCCGAGAACTTGTACATCGGCTGCGTCTGCGAAGATCGCCATATCGCGGCCCGCGCCGCCGAGCACGACGGCGCTGTCGCCAAGGACGATTGTATAGAGATCATGATCGCTCCCGATCCCTCGCGGCCCAATCGATACTTCAACGTCGAGTGGAACGTCCTCGGCGGTTACGTCGACGGCCATCGGCCCAATGGCGCTGAGGGAGGGCGCGTGGAATGGAACGCCGAGGGCGTGCGAGTCAAAGGTCAGGCGGAGGGGACAATCAACGACGACTCAGACGAAGACCACGGCTGGACCGTCGAAACGGTTATCCCACTGGCGAACTTTCGCGAGTCCATGGCAGCGTATCCGCCTGCGGAAGGAACTGAATGGCGCGCCAATTTCAATCGCCATGGCGGCGACGTTAACCAGCAATTCAGCCAGTGGTCGGCCGTCGACTCTCCCACGCCGGCCTTCCACGCGCCGCATCGCTTCGGCACGTTGCGTTTCAGCGAACAGAGCCTACCGCTCGACGCGCCGGCGGAGCGCCACAATGCGTTGTATGGGGATCGACTCGATCTGACCTACCTCATTGACGACGCCGGGCAACGGGGCGCGATTGCAGCGCCTTCTGACTGGAACCAGCGGCGCGCGCAAATTGTCGCTGCGGTCGAGGAAGTCATGGGACCGTTGCCGCGACCGGCAGTTCCGCAACCGCTCGAAGTCGAGGTGCTTGAGGAAGTCGTGGAGGACGACTTGATCCGCCGCAAACTGGCGTATCATACCGATCGCTCTGATCAGCGCGTGACGGCTTGGCTATTGCTCCCCCGGAATGCCGCGACGGAAGAGCGTCAATCGCTCCCGGCGATCCTCTGCCTCCATCAAACGACCACTCCCGGCAAGGATCAGCCCGTCGGGTTGGCTGACCGACCCAGCCTGCACTACGCCCTGGAATTGACGCGGCGGGGTTACGTCACGCTCTCGCCAGACTATCCCTCGCTTGGCGAGTACACTTATGACTTCGAAAGCGACGAGTACGCCAGCGGGTCGATGAAGGCGATCTACGACAACACCCGCACGATCGACCTGTTGCAGTCGCTTCCTGAAGTCGACCCTGATCGCATCGGCTGCATTGGACATTCGCTCGGCGGTCACAACGGCCTCTTTACCGCATTGTTCGATGATCGATTGAAGGTGGTCGTCACCTGCTGCGGCTTCACTCGGTTTGCCCGCTACATGGGAGGCGATCTAACTGGCTGGACAGGGCCTCGCTACATGCCGCGAATTGCCTCCAACTATGGACTCTCCCCGCAGAACGTGCCGTTTGACTTCCCGGAGCTCATTGCCGCGCTCGCTCCGCGGGGCGTCTTCGTCGTCGCACCGCTGCGCGACTCTAATTTTGACGTCGTCGGCGTGCGCGAGACGATGGCGGCGGCCGCTCCGATCTTCACGCTCTTAGGAGCCGAGGATCGACTGGTCGCTCTCTATCCCGATGCTGAACACGACTTCCCCACTGAAAGTCGCGAGGCGGCCTACGCATTCATTGACGCAACGATCGGAAAGCGAAACACGGAGCCATGAGCAGTCGAATCGAAATCTTGATGCTTGCCATCGCCCTGTCGTTGGCGAGCACTTCGTGGGGGCAAGGCTTTGCCCCGACGGAAGCTGAAGAGCACGTCACTGCGCTCGACGGCGTGCGCGTCAAATTGTTCGCCAGTGAACCAGACGTCCGGCAAGCCATTTTCGTCAAATGCGACGACCGCGGACGGGTCTGGACCATTCAATACCTGCAGTACCCCAATCCGGCGGGCCTGCAACGGGTGAAGGTCGATCGCTGGTCGCGGACGGTTTACGATCGCATTCCGGAGCCGCCGCCGCGCGGGCCCCAGGGAGCGGACCGAATCACGATTCTTACCGACGTCGACGGCGATGGCCGCGCGGACGCAGCGAAGGATTTTATCGATGGTCTCAATCTCGTGACGGGCGTGGAGTTTGGGCATGGCGGCGTCTATGTCTTGCAGGCTCCGTACTTGCTCTTCTATCCCGATAAGGATCGAGACGACGTTCCCGACGGCGATCCTGAAGTGTTGCTCACCGGCTTCGGCATGGAAGACGCCCAGGCGATGGCCAATCATCTCACTTGGGGACCCGACGGTTGGATCTACGGCGTCAACGGCAGCACGACGACCTGCCACATCAACGGGCTCGAATTCCAACAAGGCTGCTGGCGCTATCATCCGCTCACGAAGGAGTTCGAACTCTTTTGCGAAGGCGGACTTAACTGTTACGGACTGACGTTTGACGCCAACGGCGAGCTCTTCTACTCAACCAACGGCGGACCATTCGTGCATGCAGTGCAGGGGGGGTACTTCTACAAAAGCTTTGGGAAGCATGGCCCGCTTCACAACCTATTCGCTTACCACTTCTTTCCCCAACAGGAGTGCGACCAGGCTCCCAATCCAGGCGGGCCTCCCACGGGCGGGACGATCTACAACGGAGGCGCATTACCGTCGAAACTTACGGGCGCGTTCGTCGCCGGCAATTTTCTGGGGCATACCGTCTCCTGGTGGAACCTGACGCCCAACGGCAGCACCGTCAGGGCGTCCTATGGCGGCGAACTAATTAACACGCACGACTCATGGAGCGGACCAACCGACTTCTGCGTCGGCCCTGATGGCTCTGCCTATGTCAGCGACTTCTTCGACCAGCGGACGGCTCATCCTGATCCTGACGCGAACTGGGACCGATCCAACGGCCGCATCTATCGCATTGAGCCGGCCGACGCCGCGCCGGCGGAAACGTGTGACTTGGGCGCCCTCTCTTCCTCGCAGCTTGTTGAGCTATTGAAGTCGCCCAATCGCTGGAAAGTCGACCGCGCGCGAGTTGAACTGGCAACCCGTCGCGACAAGTCGGTCGCGCCTCAGTTGGAGGAGTTCGCGCGGCAATCGGAAAATGCGCAACTTGCGCTCGACGGAGTATGGGCGCTGAATGCCGTTGGTTCCCTCGACGGCGCCTTGACTGCGGAACTCGTCGCTCACCCGGCGGAATACGTTCGCTTTTGGGCGATTCGGCTCCTGGGAGATCGTCGCGAACTTCGCCCGAGCGAATTCGACGCCATGCTGCAAGCGGCCATGACGGAAGAGAGTCCTCGAGTTCTCGCGCAACTAGCCGCGTCGGCCAAGCGTCTTCCAGGCGCGCAATGCTTGGCGATCGTCGACCAGCTGCTCAAGCGCAGCGCCGGCGTCGCGGATCCGCGCGTACCGTGGCTAGTCTGGTGGGCGATCGAGTCCAAAGCGATGTCCGACATTCCCCAACTCCTTAAAATGTGCGGCAGCGACGATGCCTGGACCTCTGCTCCTAGATCCGCGAACTCGCTCCGCTTGCTGCGACGCTGGGCGGCGGACGGCTCAGCCGCCGGATACGAAGCCTGCGATCAACTGCTCGCCACGACGCCCGCTGACCGCCAAGATTCGGCTTACGACGCCATTCGGCAAGGACTTTCGGAACGCGCCAAAGGGTACGAAGAGATTACGCAAGGCGGATTGTACGATCAGCAGGCGCTGCCAGGCGGCGAGGAGATTCCCCGCCAAACGCGGCATTACGAACAGGTCAGCGGCCCCTTGCACGACCGCCTACTGAATCGACGACGCATGCATCCGGACAACGACGCTTTGCTCGAAATCGCCCTGCGGCTCGGCGACGATCAGGCGTATGCCGACTTGCGCCGGAAATTGGAAGCATCGGGGACGCCTCTCGATCCGCAGCAGATCACGCTGCTGCGCGAGTTTGGACGCGAAGACTTAATCCCCTTGTTGCTGCCCATGGTGTCGCCCGCGACTTCCCCGCAACAGTTGGAGGGAGCCCTGGCGCTGCTCGCTGGTTTTGATTCGCCTGAGATCACCCGCCAATTGTTGGCAGCCTACGACGTCTTGCCGACGGACGGCCGACGCCATGTGCGGGAGGCGCTGTTCGCCAGACCGTCGTCGGCGGAAGAATTTCTGCTGTTTGTCGATGGCCAGAGAATACCAACCGCCGACGTCGCGCTCGAAGAATTGCGAAGCCTCGCGCTTCATCGTTCGGGGGCGATCGACGCGCTGGTCCGTAAGCACTGGGGCAACGTTGGTCCAGGCTCTTCGGAGGAGAAGCTTTCGACGATGCGACGCTTCAGCAACGACCTGCGGGCCGCTGCGGGAGATCCGCAAGCAGGCAAGCCGCTCTTCGCCAAACATTGCGGCGTCTGCCATCAACTCCACGGCGAGGGCGAAAAGATTGGACCCGATCTGACGGCTGCGAACCGGCAAGATTTGGCGGCTCTATTGGGCAATATCGTCGATCCCAGCGCGGTGATTCGCCGTGAGTACGTCAATCACGTCATCATCACCTCTAGCGGACAGGTCGTCGGCGGCATCTTGGCGGAGCAGACAGGCGCCGGCGTCACCGTCCTGACTGCCGAAAACAAGCGGATCAACATTGCCAACGACGAGATCGAAGAAATGACCGAAGCCGAGACCTCGCTGATGCCGGAGCGAATTCTCGAAGCGCTCACGCCGCAAGAACGCCGCGATTTATTCAGTTATCTGCAACAACCGTAAATCAGTACTGCGATCATCCCATCCGTTCGAATCACTCAAGCTGCGGCGCACGCCGCCAATCGTTTAGGAAGGAAGTGAGGATGTCTCTCACGCACTATCGCCCGCGAGGCTGCAAGTCGTCCCAACGGGCCGGCTTTACCCTGGTCGAATTGCTCGTCGTGATCGCGATCATCGGCGTCCTTGTCGGCTTGCTCTTACCCGCCGTGCAAGCGGCGCGTGAAGCGGCGCGGAGGTCGCAATGTTCCAATAATCTGCGACAGATGGGGCTCGCTTTTCAAAACTACCATGCGTCGCAAAACCACTTCGCCTCTGGGTGGCTGGAAGACTACAACCCGACCCGGTCGGAGCGGAAGTCGAATTTCCTCTGGAGCGCCGTCATCTTGCCGTACGTCGAACAAGCCGCGCTGCATTCGCAACTTGACTTCGATCAACAATCGACGGCGGGAACTCCCGGCGGCGCCGTCGACAATATAGACTTGATTGGCACAGAACTTCCTGGATATCGTTGTCCGAGCGACCAGATTGAAGCGAGTTCTACTTCCATTGTCGGAAACGGCGGATTCACTCCGGCGATCCCTTCGGTGGCGGTGTCCAATTACGTGGGGAGCGGCACCACGTGCTTGGTCTGCTATTTTGGCCAGTTGCCTGATAAATCCGACGGTTCGAACATCGATGTCGTCGGCGCCTGCCGCCAGTTGCCGCAGCTGGCGCCGCTGGCGCAAGTTACGCGTCAGAATGGCGTCATGTACCGTAATAGCGAAACGCCGATGCGCCAGATCACCGACGGGACGTCGAATACGTTTCTCATCGGCGAGCGGATCTTTGGCGACATCGTCGATCCTGGCACGGGGACGACGTTCTTCTCGCAAGCCTTCTGGGCGACGCTGCCCGCGCCAAGCAGCAATCAGCAGGCCTGTTACGCCGGCCTGGCGATTGCAGCGACGCGATTCGAGAACGCCTTGAAAGCCCCGATGATCAACGGTCATCCGTACGGCTTTAGCAGCCGTCACGCAGGGGGCGTCCAAGTGGCGCTGTGCGATGGCTCGGCTCGATTCATCCAAGAAGCCATCGATGAGTACACCGTCGAGTACCTCGTTCGCACCAGCGACGAGAACCCGCTCGGGGAATTTTAGAGTTCGTCTGGACGCCTCGAGGAGTACGCCATGCCGCTATCTCGTTTTTGCCTCATGTTATGCATCGTGCCGCTAGTCGGCTGCGGCGAGGCGCCGCCGACGCGCGCTACCATCGCCGGATTCGTCACCTATCAAGGCAAACCGGTCGAGCAAGGAGATATTGTCTTCCAGCCAACGGATAAGGCGTGGAGCAAGTTCTACGCACAGGGAAAAATCATCAACGGCAAGTACGAATTCGTCGAGCGGGGTCCGGTCGTCGGCACCAACCGCGTCGAAGTCCATGGCTACAAGCGAACTGGGAAGAAGCGGCTCGACTTGGCGGGCAAGAATTTGAGCGAGAAGGTTGAGGTGATGGAGGAAGTCGTGCCTTACATTCCTCCCGAGTTTAATGAGGCCAGCACGCTGACGACAGAGATCTCGCCGGGTGAGAACCTGGACGTGAACTTCAATCTCTAAACCCTGCGGCGCGTTTTATGTTGGATCAATTCCACCTCCGTCGTGCCATCAGCGGCAGCGTTGCTCTAGCGATGGTGGCGCTCCGTGCAGCGGCGATGATCGCTGCCGAGGCCCCGACAGCGGATCAGCAGAGACACCCGCGGCTTTACATAACTACGACCGACGCGCCCTCGATAGCGACCCGTCGGGAAACGATTCAGGGCGCCGCGATCTGGAAGAATCTCCTGAAATCTGCCGACTGGTGTCGTGACCAACCGCCGCGCCGCGGGTGGATACCGACGCTCGCGGACGATCCTCAGTACGAGAACCTTTACGATCGCTTCTACGCGGCCATGCATGATGCTGCCATCGTCGAGACGCTCGCGTTCGCGAGCGCCCTGCATTTTCAGGACGACGATCCCTACGAAGCAGCGGCGAAAGCATGGCTCTTGGCGGCCGCCGACGTCTGGCGCCATGAGGCCGAGAATCCGCCCGACGCGAGCAAGGCCTACGCTGTGCTCCGCGTCGCCAAAAGCATCGCCGTCGGCTACGACCTCTTGTTCGATCGACTATCCGAATCGGAACGAACGCAAGTCCGCGATTCGATCGTCCCCACCCTCCGGGCCTACTATCAGTTCTTTCAAGACCCAAGCGTCGCTGGCGCTGGGTACAACAAGCATCACGGCAGCGTAGATGCGGCTCCCCTCGGCGTCGCCGCCCTGGCATTGCTGGGTGATGTTCCGGAAGCGGACGCCTGGCTGGAGATGGCGACGGAGAAGCATACCGCATACCTTTTAGACGAAGCGCTAACTCCCAGCGGCACAAACGATCAGTCGTCAAATTTCTGGGCGTCGACGTTGATGTATCGCATTCAGTTCATGGATGCCCTGCGGCGCGTCACCGGCCGGGACCTGTTCGCGGAGTTTCCACGTTCGATGCCAGGCCAGATGGCGCTCGCGGCGATCGCTGGACGCCACCCTGACGACTTCTGCGCCAACGAGGCGAATCGCTCCGTCTTGTTCGGTCCAAATTACGGGCAGCTTAACTACTGGTCTCCCGTCTTGGTTTTTCTGGCGCGGGAGCAGCGCCGCCCGATCTTCCAATACTTGGCCGGCTGGGACGCGACGCTCGGCGCTCTTCAACGGACGCGGTACGTCACGCCCACGCACAAGGAAGAGCTAATGTTCGGCTATGGTCCCTACGCCTACCTCTGGTATGATCCGACCATCCCCGCGGAAGTCGAACCTGACCTGCCGCGCTCGTTCATGTTTCCTGAACCCGCCGTCAACGAAGCCTATCTCCGGGAGTCATTCCACCCGGGCGGCATCACGGTCGCGATGTTAAAAGGAAGTCTCGCCATTCACGCGGGAGGTCGTGCGACGTTCGTCGACCTAGCGGCGACGAACGACGTCAATCAACCATCGCAGCCCGTGGATGAACTGCTCGTCGTTGACGACGGTCGACTGGCCGCGATTCGTTGCGTCGGACCTGCTGCCGGAGACGTGGGCGAGCAGTGGATAGAACTCCGCCGTCCCGGCCTGCTCACGATCGAGCGTCACACTTCCAGACCGATACGATGGTGGCACATGGATAGCCCAACGCGCCAGGATAAATCATTTACGTGGCCCGATGGCGTTCAGTTACGCGTTGAAGTTGGCGAAGTATCGCAGATTGATGACCGCGGCCACTTCGAGTCGCCCGTCCACTACGGCGGGATGAAGTTCGCCGACCCCGCTCCGCATGTGTATCAAACCGTCGAAGTTGCGCCGGTCGACGGCGTGGTCAAGCTTTCGATCCGACGCCCCTAGGACGGCCGACTGGCGGTGCATTTCGCCACACAAGAACGCAGGATTCAGCAATTTGGCCATTGTCACGCCACTTGATCAGCAGCGCTTCCTCGTCGATCCGGCCGAGCCTCGCAGCGACGCACTGCGGCGCGAGTTGGAAAAACTCGAACCTCGATCACAGCGGACGTTTACGCCCAGCGGGGCCGTCATTGCCAGCAGTTCGGGATCGTTCCACTACACGTCCGAAGGGCGAAAGCTCGCTGACTTTACTTCCGGCGTCTTGGTCGCAAACCTCGGTCATCATCCCACCCGCTGGTGGGATCGCGTCAACGCCTATATGGGGCTCGCTTTCCAGCCGACCGACGAGCGCTACCTCAAGGCGACGCCTCTCACCGCTTACAACGCGCTCACCGAAATCGAAGTCGAAGCCTCACGCCGTTTAATCGCGAGCCTACGATCGCAACCGGGCGGCGCTCGGCTCGAACAGATCTTGTGGGCAGCCAGCGGCAGCGAGGCAGTACAAAAAGGACTCAAAGCGGCGATCGCACGCCGTTCAGATGCCGACGTCATCTTGGCGACGCGGCATGGATTCCATGGGAAGAAGGGGTTGGCCGGAGCGGTGACAGGCTCCGAGACCGATGAAGAGCGTGACTCGCGCGTACGGTTTCTCTCATTTCCGATGGAGGAATGCGTTTCGATCTACCGGCGACGCGAACCAATTGATTTGACTGCGTATCGCGAGGAACTTGAATCTGCGTACGCGACGGATGGTCGAAGAATTTGCGCTCTCATAACGGAGCCATATCTCGGCGGTGGCGGCTCGTATCACCCGCAATACGAATATCTCAAGCTGCTGGATCAGTTTTGCCGACAGCATGACATTCTGTTTATCCTCGACGAGGTGCAGTCGAATTTTGGTCGTACCGGTGCAATGTATGCTTACACGACGTATGGCGTCGAACCCGATCTCGTCATTCTCGGCAAGGGTATGGCCAACGGCATGCCAGTCGACGCCGTCGCGGGACGTCGCGACGTTCTGGAGAAGCTCGGCTACGGCGACGCTAGCGATACCTGGAGCGCCCACCCGCTAGGATGCGCGGCCGTTCTGGCAACCCTCGACGAATTTGAAACCAGCGACGTGTTAGAGCATGCCGCTCAACTTGCCATCGTCATCGAGGCGGGACTTACGCGACTCATGCATTTGAAATCGATTCTCGCAGTGCGAGGCGAAGGGACTGTGTGGGGCGTCCATTGCGGCAGTACGGCTGATCTATCGCCCGCACAGGTCGCGGCTGAGATCGTTAAACGTTGCTATCTAGGTGACGAACAAGGTCGCGCGATCCATCTTCTTGGTCCGCTCGCCGGATGCGTCATCCGAATCGCTCCGCCGTTGACGATGGACCTGGAGGAGGCGCTCGAATGCCTTGACGCGATGTACGAGATCGTCGCCGAAATCAACTAACAGACTTTGAAAGAATGAAGCTATGAGCCGTACTCCTACAGTCAGCGAGAAGGGCAAGTGG
>JBGSMO010000321.1:0-6687 GCA_041740115.1 Pirellulales bacterium | reverse complement strand
CGGCGAACGTCGCGGCGTCGTTCAGCGCGGCCATGCCGGGGACGAGCGGGGCGAGGAGCGCGACGGGGATCGCGTGTTGTTGCGTGTTGAGCGTGATGACGTGGCCGCGGGGGGCGGCGACTGTCTTCTGTTCGCTGTTCGCTTCGCCACTTGCCGCTTCGGCACTCGCCGGCGCTGAGACGGGTTCGACAGCGAGGGCAATAGGTTTGGCGTCGGGGGTCGGTTGTGCGGTGAGGTGTGCGATCAGGCGGAGGC
Organism: Pirellulales bacterium; assembly: GCA_041740115.1. Classification (GTDB taxonomy): domain Bacteria; phylum Planctomycetota; class Planctomycetia; order Pirellulales; family Lacipirellulaceae; genus Lacipirellula. The sequence goes on along the minus strand of JBGSMO010000321.1, from coordinate 6,432 downwards.
GGGGTTGATCGTGCTGGCCGCGTTCGATGGCGCCGTGGAGGTGGTGGAGCGTGACAGGGGGAGCTTGATCGGCGTGCGGACCGCGACCGGCGATCGCGGCTTGTTGGAGAGTGAGTTTGTTGACGTGCAGCTCGATTTTTTCGGCGGCGGTGCGCGTGAGCGACCACTCCAGGCGGGCGGCGAGCGCGGGGAGGTCGGCAACGGCGAGCGACAGTTCATTGACAGTCAGGATGAGCGCATTGCCGCGACGGAGGGTTTCGACGCCGGTGAGTTTTAGGAGCGGATCGGCGACGCCTGGAGCGGCGAGCGTGACGCCGGCGATACGGGTCGTGTTGGGGCGGGGGTCTTGCCAGTCGGCGAGGGTGACGTCGAGATGGTAGCGGTCGCTAAGCCGGCGAGCGGCGGCGGCGTCTCGCCATGGAAGATGGTGGTCGGCGATCCACGCGGCCGTGGCGCACGTCGGGGCCAGGCACAGGGCGAAGAACGCCGTGCGGCAAGTCCGTTTGCGCGTGGTTTCGTGGAGGGAGAACATCCTTGTTCGTCCGTGGTCAGTGGAGACCGCGGGGATGAACCCCGCGGCTCGCTTGAGGCTTGTTAGCGCTCGGCGGCCATTTCCATGAAGAGCTTGTATCTCGCTTGCATCTCTTGAAGGCTGTCGCCGCCGAATTTGTCGACGAAGGCGGCGGCGATTTCGATGGCGACGACGTTTTCGACGATCACGCTCGCGGCGGAGATCGCGCAGACGTCGCTCCGCTCGTAGCTGGCGCCCTCGGCTTCTTTCGTGTCGAGGTTGATCGACGCCAGCGGCTTGCGGAGGGTGCTGATCGGTTTCTTCGCGGCCCGGATGACTAGCGTTTGGCCGTTCGTCATGCCGGCTTCGAGGCCGCCGGCGTTGTTCGTCGGGCGTTCGTAGCCGAGCGTATGGGTGTGCTTCTTCGATTCGTCGTAGTGGATCGGGTCGTGGACCTGCGAACCGCGACGACGGGCGGCTTCGAAGCCGAGGCCGATTTCGACCCCTTTGATCGCTTGGACGGCCATCACCGCTTGGGCGAGGCGGCCGTCGAGTTTGCGATCCCACTGGGCGTGCGTGCCGAGGCCGAACGGCAAGCCGTGGACCTGGACCTCGACGACGCCGCCGAGGGTGTCTCCCTCTTTGCCGACGCGGTCGATCAGTTCTTTGATCGCGTCATCGCGCTCAAGGTTGAGGCCGTAGAGTTCGCTCTCGTCGCGGATCGCTTTCAGTTCGTCGAGCGTGCCCGCGACGGGTTCGATTTTCTCGTCGCCGACTTCCGCGACGAAGCCGAAGACGGTGATGCCGAACGGTACGAGCAGCTGCTTACAGAGCGCGCCAGCGGCGACGCGGACGGCGGTCTCGCGGGCGCTCGCGCGTTCGAGGACGCCGCGGATACTGCCGAGGTACTTCACGGCGCCGGTGAGATCGCCGTGGCCGGGGCGCGGGCGGGGGAGATCTTCGAGGCGTTCGAGTTTGTAGTCCCGGTTGACGACTTCGAGCGCGATCGGGCTGCCGAGCGTGACGCCGTGCCAGACGCCGGTTCTGACGTCGACCGTGTCGGTTTCAATGCGCTGGCGGCCGCCGCGACCGTAGCCGCCTTGGCGACGACGGAGTTCGACGTTGATCGGTTCTTCGTCGATCGCGACGCCGGCGGGAAAGCCGTCGAGGAGCGCGATGAGCGCTTTGCCGTGAGATTCGCCGGCGGTCCAGTAGCGGAGCATGGAAGAAATGGGGAAGGCGGAATGGGGAATGGGGAGTTCTCGCTCTCACGCTCTGCGTGGGAACGAGGCGCGCAGTGGGCCGAGGGGAGACTACGAATCTGCCGCTTGAGCCGCAAGGTCGGGCGGGGGCTCTATTGTACATTGGCGAAATGGGGGGAGATAGGCGGCAGTAAGCCGCTAGCGCACGGCTGCCCGGACCGCGTGGCGGTCCGGCTAGGGATGCCAGCTAAGCACTCCTGGTTACTCTGGCGGCTTTGCCGGCAAATCGCTGGAACGCGGGAGGCGATGGCCGTGGCGGAAGCCAATGACATGGACCACTCGGTTCTCCTCGTCGATCGTGAAGAGCGCCAAGTAATGTCCGATTAGCAGGCGGCAATCTCGTACGGACGATGGCCATTTTCCGGAGCCAGTCCGCAGCGCTGCGGCATGTGGTCAAGCTTGTCAATCGAATCGTAAACTCGCTCGAGCCAACGTTGCGCGTTTTCTGGTGCGCGGCGCAGTTCAGCGATGAAACGCGCGTACTCAGTAATCTGCTCGACCACGGTCACGGTAAGCTTGACCGTGTAACGCATTAGTTGACGCCGAGGCGAAGGTCATTGAGCGACTTATGCCGCGCCTCCACGACAGTAAGAGTACGGCCCAAGACGACATCGTCCAGGCTGCGATCGATCTGCGCTAGACTAGCTGCTAGCTGATCGGCATTGGGCTGGTCGGCGTCCAACCATTCGATGGCGTCTAACACCTCGCGCAGCGCGTCGACTTCGGTGGCGCCGGGCGCTGTACGACTGCTAAGGCGATTAAAGAGATCGCCGGGGATGTCGAGTTGCATGATCGTGGACTCCTCTAACCCAAATTATATCACAGCGACCGGCGGCGAGCTATTGAATGCTGGACGGCTTCGGGGTTTGTGCGGATGGGGCGGTTGGGAATCCCTCCCCTAGCCCCTCCCTGCGAGGGAGGGGGAATGCGTTACGCCCAGGGGAATTTTTCGCCGGTGATGCGTTCGCAGGCTTCGATGTACTTGGCCCGAGTCTTTTCCACGATGTCGGCCGGTAGTTCCGGCGGCGGGCTGTTCTTGTCCCAGCCGCTGGCGGAGAGCCAGTCGCGGACGAATTGTTTGTCGAACGAGGGTTGGGCGCACCCTTCCTTATAACCCTCGGCGGGCCAGAAGCGGCTGCTGTCGGGGGTCATCACTTCGTCGATAAGAATCGGTTGGCCGTCGACGATGCCGAACTCGAATTTGGTGTCGGCGAGGATGATGCCGACCTCGGCGGCGCGGCGGGCGCCGTGGGCGTAGACGTCGAGACTGAGTTGACGGAGTTGCTCGGCGAGTTCGACGCCGATGAGCGACTGCATCTCGGCAAAGGTGATGTTTTCATCGTGTTCGCCTTGGGCTGCCTTCGTGGCGGGAGTGAAGATAGGAGCGGGGAGCCGTTCTGACTCCCGGAGGCCACTGGGCATCGAAATGCCGGCGACGCCGCCGTGGTGGCGGTATTCGGCCCAGGCCGAGCCGCTGAGATACGCGCGGACGACGCACTCGATGGGGACGACTTTCGTCTTGCGGACGAGGATCGTGCGGCCGGCGAGCGATTCGAGGTCGGCGCCGGCGGGGAGATCCATCCGCGTCACGTCGGTTTCGATCAGGTGGTGATCGACCGGCAGCGAGCGGAACCAGTAGTTGCTCACTTGGGTGAGGACGCGTCCCTTGTCAGGGATCGGCGTCGGGAGGATCCAGTCGAACGCGCTGATGCGGTCGGTGCTGACCAGGAGGAGGCGGTCGCCGAGGTCATAGACGTCGCGAACCTTGCCGCGGGTGACGGGTAGGCCGGGGAGGTTGGTTTCGACGACGGGGGGGGACATGAGGAGGCTTCCTGATAGCGAGCGGTTTGCCGTAGTTGGGAGTATATCGGAATGGGTTCGGCGTAGGCAGAGTTGAAGAATGTGGTGCGGTAGGCATCCCGGACCCTTCGGAGTACCTCAGGGTGACTGGTGCAAAAGGAGGTCATGGCTGTATATCGAGGCGCGCTTGTGACCCCCTCCTGGCGGCTGTAAACTGAATCGGGCGAAGGGACTTCGCCGTTGGGCTAGGGCACGAGACACAGGCCGCCACGCCACCGACACTGACACCACGCTTTCGCCCTTTCCCCGACAGGCCTCGACTATGGGACAGATGCGGTTTCATCTGCATCGCCGCGACCGCATCCCTCCTGGCGGGCTCCCGCGAATCTACGTCGCCGGCGCCGAGGACATTCCGTGGCAGACGCGCTCGCGCTGGGAAAAGGAGACGCTCGTCGTTGAACGGGGCGCCGACGATTCGGGATATGTTTACGTCCCCTGGATGGTCGACGGGCATGGGCAATATCTGCTCGGCACCAGCACGCTGATTGAGCGCGACCGGCCCTATCTGCTCGACGTGGAGCTCGCCCGCGGGTTAGTGCAGCGACTGCGCTCGCGGCTGTTCATTTGGGAATGGCTGGGGCTGAAAACGCCGCCCGAGTTGAGCGAGCGGCTGCAAGAGGCGACGAAGCTCTTTTCGCGGGCGGCGACCAATCAGCGCGACGTGGCAGCGGCGGCTGAATCGGCGAACAAGTCGATCGCGCTGGCGCTGACCGTTTCCGAACAACTGGTGCGGGCTTTCTCGGAACAGACGATCGGTTCGCGGCAACGACAGACGCCGATCGCCTCGCTGATGGGGGTGTCGCTCGGCCCCGCAGCCCCGCCGGTGGCAGTAAAACGGCAACTGGTCGACGCCTGTAACATCGTGCAACTGCCGGTCGGCTGGCGCGCGATCGAATCACGCGAAGGGAAGCGCGACTGGAAGCCGACCGACGAACAGCTTGGGTGGTGCCAGACCGCAGGGCTAAAGGTGGCGGCGGGGCCCCTGCTCCGCCTCGACGACCGCGGCGTCCCCGACTGGATGTACCTGTGGGAAGGGGACGACGACAACCTCGTGCGGCTGCTGCTCGACCATGTGAAGGCGGTCGTGTCGCGCTACTCCGGCCGCGTCCACCTGTGGCATGTTGCGTCGCGGGTGAACAACGGGCAACTGCTGTCGCTGAGCGAAGAGAGTCGGCTGAACCTCGTGGCCCAAGCAGTGCAGGTTGTGCGGAAGATCGATCCGCGGACGCCGATCGTCGTGTCGTTCGATCAGCCGTGGGGGGAGTATCTAGTCGATCAGGAGCACGACCTGGCGCCGCTCCACTACGCCGACGCACTGTTGCGAGCCGACCTGGGGATTTCGGGCTTTGGGCTGGAGATCAATGCTGGTTATTGGCCGCGCGGCAGCAGCCATCGGCCGACGTTCGAATATGGCAAACTGATCGACATGTGGAGCCAACTGGGCCTGCCGCTGATGGTGCTGCTGACGGCGCCAAGCGGCGATCTGCCCGATCCGCTGGCGGCGAAGACGATTGCGGCGGAGTTAATCGAGTCGCCCGAAATGCCGCAACAAGATTCGCAGTTGGTGCTGGCCTCGACGGTGGCGCCGATGCTGTTGGGGCGGACCTCGGTGCAGGTGGTGCTATGGAACCAGCTGACCGATCACGAGCCGCATGAGTTCCCCCATGGAGGGTTGTTCGATGCGAAGGGGAACGCGAAGCCGACGCTGGGCATGCTGCGCGATTTGCGGAAGGCTTGCGGGGGGTAACGCGATTTATGATTTAGGATTTCTGATTGATGATGTGCTGGCGAGATGCATTCCGCCTTTTCACATCAGAAATCATACATCCTAAATCATAAATCCGATCCGTTCCGGCGGTTCGTTGATCCGCGGCTACCTTACGCGCTGACGAAATGGGGTGCGTGACGGCGTTGGCCCTTCACCGCGTCTTCGAGCGACGCGAAGTTCGGCAGCGCCTGGTCGAGGCGGCAGAAGCGTAGCGCTTCGGCGCATTCCTTCGAGAGGCCGCAGAGTCGCAAGGCGCCTTCGCGTTGCAGCACGCGCTTTTGGAGCATCACGAGCTGCCCCATCAGGTGGCTCGGGATCACCGCGAGGTCGTCCATCTCCAGCACGAGCCGGTAGACGAAGTGGCGATCGGCGAGCGACCAGATTTTGTCGGCCATCCCCTCCGGCTCTTGCTTGCCGGGGCGAAGGCGCAGGAACAACCAATCGGGGCCGCGCGAAACGTCGACGCCCCACTCTTCACATACGTCTGCCATGACCAAACTCCGACCGCGAGGTGTTTCCTCCCAGGAAACTCCGCCGCCTCGCTAAGAAATGAGCCAGCCGCATCCTGACGGCTAGCTTCGATGAGCGCACGGGAGTTGCCTCTCCCGCCAGCGATGGGTTTTATCGTAGAATTTTTTTCCTAGGTCGGCAATCTCGATTGCAAAATCCAGAAAAATGGCGGGATGAATGGATCGCGGGGGATGGAGAAGTAGCCGCGGGTCAACGACCCGCCGGAGCGAGGTAAAAGAGATTTATGATTTAGGATTTATGATTTCTGATGTGATTGGGGTAAACGCATCACGGCAGCAAATCAGAAATCATAAATCAGCAATCATAAATATTCCTCGCTCCGGCGGGTCGTTGACCCACGGCTACTGCTAGCACTATGCCTTCAGCATCTCGGCGATGGTTTTGTTCGCGACATCGAGAGCTGCGGGGAGCTTGGCCGGATCTTTGCCGCCGGCTTGGGCGAGGTCGGGGCGACCGCCGCCGCCGCCGCCCACCGCTGCCGCGACGGGGCCGATCCACTT
>JBGSMO010000268.1:0-7440 GCA_041740115.1 Pirellulales bacterium | reverse complement strand
GCGACCGGCCATCGCTCCCCGCCTGTCCCGGCGGCGGTTAAAATGCAGGGCATGACGACTAAACGGCGGAACTATCTGATCTGGCTCCTTGCTGTCGTGGCCGTGACGATGGCCTTCAGGATTTTCATCGACCTGTATAAGACTACATGACCCCGGCCGGGAGGCTGGGGGCTAAGGCTCCGGCGGCCTATGCTGGCGCGCTCCCCTAATAAAGCGCGTTCCGTCGCCACCTCGGATCATCAGGATGATCTCGCCCAATTCGTCGATCAGCCGCGCCGTCATCGACCCTTCACGGTACACAGTGGAGTAAAGCCACTCGCCATCGACCGTCCAGACGTGCACTTCACCCAAATCGGTGGATTTAAACTGAGCCTCTGGATATTCGACCAGCATGTCTTTGTTCGCCGTGATCGCCCTCTGTTTTGTGTCGACGGAGAGTCGCCGGACGATCCTGGCGCCCTGGTTCATCTCCACTCGCCAACCGTCGCTGCCGACGGGGCGGAAGTAGGTAACGACTTTCGGATGCTGCTTGCGCTTATCGGATCTTGGTCGCATGCCGGCAGACGATACCACAGACGCAGAAAACGGTAATCCAGTTTCATGCTGGATGAGCGTCTTGCGGCCGGTGGTCAGGTGGCCCGCTAGGTGGGGGCGGGAAACGGGAGGTCGGTGCTTTTGCAATGACTAGCCACCGCCATCGACGGACTCGAGCGAAGCCACGTTGCTCGTCTCCCAATCAATCGGGGTTACTCGAGTCTTTTAACACGCGGTAATCGCCGCCTGCGTTTATGACTTTTGGGTTGCAATCGAGATTGGACCGGTACTTGCGATACGAGAAGCAAGCCTTGGTAACTTCCGCTTACAATTTAATGTCTCGATATGAAACTCATCGCCTGGCTGGTCCTCGCCAATATTGCGACCGCTGCTCCCATCGACGTCTTTATGTTTGCTGGACAGTCAAACGCCGTCGGGGCGCTCGGCTCATACGGTTTGCCCTCAGAGTTGGTCTGTCCGGAGACGGTTCCTTTTTTCTACTCCGTGACCAATGGCGAAACCTTGCTAGAGGGTCAGGGGCCATTGACGACAATTTGGAGTACGGGTGGCCCCGAACTCTCCTTTGCTCACGCGATGTACGAAAAAGGACGGCGAATTGCTGTGGTGAAGGTTGCCGCCAATGGCACGGCCCTCGATCGTGACTGGAGTCCACCGGAGACGTCGGAGTGGGGGCAGGAATTAGCAGAACGGACTCAGGTCGCGCTAGCGGCGCTCATCGCTGCGGGAGATCAGCCTCGCATTGCGGGATTGATCTGGATACAAGGCGAGGCGGATGCGGTGCGACTGGAAAGTGCTTCAAATTACGGTCGCAACCTGAGCGGATTCGTTGCGGCGCTTCGCTCCTCCTTGTCGTCGGAGTTTCCGGTCTATATCAGCGAGTTGCACGTTGGCGCCGACGTCGCATACGGGCAACGCGTTCGCGATGAGCAAGAGCAGATCGGCACCGTTCCCGGCTATAATCTGATTGATGTCGACGATCTGACGATTCCCGATGGCCTGCACTACGATCAAGCGTCCTCGATAGCGCTCGGCGAACGGATCGCCCAACGCGTGCCGGAGCCCGCCACTTTGGCATTGGGTATCCTAGCCTCAACAATGGTCATTGATAGTTCACGCCGCCTTCGCCGCCCGAAGGGATGTGAAGCGATTCACCGCAATTGTTTGCGAGCAGCCATTATCGCTCCGGCAAGTAGAAGCATGATGCTGCAAGTCGGCTCCGGCACTAGCGTTAATCGAAGCGTGGCTAAAGAGGATATTAGACTTCGCGACGAGATTGGCTGGACGGGGACTGAGCCAACGTAGGTCTTAAACGGCGTGCCATCGGCCAAAATCGCGGTCAAATAAAGATCGGGACGTGTGGCGAGAACAATTGAATCTCCTAGATTGTCGAGTCCAGGAATTGGCATATCACCCAACAGAAACTGACGGCCTACCGAGGTAATCTCGGTGTTTCTGCTTGCATTGATAATTGATTCTTCATCAGTCCCAATCCCTACCTCCTCGCATCACAAAATGCCGATCAGCGCCAAGATTAAGGGGTTTGGGGATAACGCCTCCGCTCAATTCAAACTCAGAATCCTGCGAAAATTCGATCGAATTCTTGATGTTACCGCCTGACATTGCTGCGGAGGCGCCCCGTAATAGGGTTAGCGAGTTCACATCGCCTTCGCTCATAGCAACATAGGCGTCGGGATAAACGGCTAGAAAGCCAAGTTGTCCACCTTGCAGCTTTACGGTTGATCCTTCGTTCGCTTCCACGCGGCTAGTTTGGCCGCCAGTTAGTGTAACTGACGATCCAGTGTAGGCGATGACTCGACCGCCCAGTCCAGCGGAAATGAGAACGTTTGAATGATAAGCTTCAAACGTGCGCACCTGTCCGCCGCGAACGTCAAGCGTACTTCCCGGCGCGCCATTCATCCCGTTCGGAAGGGAGGCGCCGTCGTTCACAATGAGGGTTTGTCCAGGAAGTACTCCAGTTGGCATCGCCTCAGCAGGAACGCTGGCGGTCGTGGGTCCTGTGGGACGGGCAACCTGACGCAACGTGACGTTTCCATAGAAATCATCGCCGGAGCTAGGACTGCTGAAAAACGTAAACGGAGACCCGTTTGCGAAGATGCCTGTGAAGAGCCCGTTTTCAGGAATAGAGACTGACACTTCGTCGCCAGGGAAAGCGAGACCAGGTACGGGCACGCCTGAAAAAGCGAAGTCGACTCCTTCAATCACGAGCGTAGCTGTCGATTGCTTAAGAATCGGGCGAGTGAACCATCCTCCCTTCATGGTCGTGTGCGATCCGACGCCCATGATAAAATCGCCAAGAATGCCGCCTGCGATGTTGCCGCTGTAAATGTTGACGACGGCTCCATCCCCAGCGCCCACGGGCTCCTCAAGTTCCCCGCCGAAGAGGTTGAGAACCGCTCCGTTTTTCACTCCAATACCAGAGTGAATTTCTGCTCCATCATAGACATTCAGAGTTGTGCCTGCGTCCAAATAGTAGACTCCGCCAAAGTGAATGACTGTCGGCGGAGTGTTGATGATTATCTGCGCGCATGCTTGCGCGCCGAACGAGAGTAGGTAAAGACTAGCGAGACCAACGTGCAACTTGAGCAATTTATAAGCCGGTGCCGATGGAGTCATATTTGTTCGAACTGTTCGAGAATTGCCAACTGAATGACTGACTGCCAATGCGAGATTGCTAGTCTAACCATTGCGCATATCTGACGCAAATTGGCAACAATCCCGCACTCTCACAGTCGACGGCGAACGAGCAGCGATACTTCAATTGGACACGGAGGGTGAAGCGGGGGCGGGGCATCAAGGGATCACTGGTTCGTGTTCGTAATCAGTTAGTTTTCTTTGCTTATCGAAGTTGATTGCGAGCCATCCAGGATTAAAGGGCTTTTTGTAGACCCAATCACCGTAAGCATCGACTCGGCTGGGACGCCCCAGAATCGCTTCAACTTCTGCTTCCCCCATGCCAAGACGCAGTTGTGCGATGACAGCATCAGATCTAACTGGGCCAAGTGTTACACGCAGGCGATACCCGACGACAAGCGCGATCGCGACGATCGCCGTAGTGACGAAAATACTGCGAAGGGTGAAGCGGAGGGGCCGTAATCTACTTTGTAAGCGATAAAACAACGCAGCGGCGATGACTAGAGCCCATAGCACGAGGCCGATCCCCAAGAGCCATCGGCCAAACATCATGTTGTCACGCCGCCCAATGTCCAAAAGGATGCCGTTGATGCCAAGAATAGCCAACAGCAGAGAAGTCGTTGCGCAGCCTACCGGAAAGCAACCGATTAACAGAGTATTCGCATCTTTCGATGGCATGCGTTCGATCCGCGACTGAGCAGTTATTTTAAACTATTGCTCATGCCCACCAATTTCCCCCCGCGTCACTCGAATCGCAAGCGCCAGAGAAATCGCCCCACCAGATTGAGCGGAGACGCGCGTCGAGGGACGGGCGTGACCATCGGGGCCGCGCTTCGCGGGAGGGCGTCAGCGAGGCCCTGGGCAGTTCCGACGGTCAATCGCCATTTTGACCAGCCGCTGATGCTTCCCGAGCGAGTGAAGCTGGCAGGCGTCCTTGATCAGCATCAGCCGGCCGATTCAAAGGTGCTGAGCCGTGGTCGGGTCCTCGCCGATGGCCTTCGCTTCCAAGAGCAGCCGGCGAACTTCAGCCGTGCTGCATTCGATCGTGCGGCCGTCGATGAGGATCTTGGCAACGTGGTACTCTGGCGGCGAATCGTGCATGTCGAAAGCTTGACGCCGGATCGCTGAAATCGCAAGCAACGGTCGCCACGATTTTGATTAAGCGAGGGAGGCCAAGTAAACAAAAAGGCCTGAGCTCAAGCGAGCCCAGGCCTTTCGCGTAAATTAACGTGCGCGAGCTAGGCTAGCGTGTTCTCCGACAAAGCTGAAGCGTCGCACCGGCGAGAACAAGACTCGCAAGCGTCAACGTAGCCGGTTCCGGCACGGCTTGTGGGAATTGACGCAGCGTAAAGCGGCCGAAGCCCGGCGGCAGCGTCGTGACGTCCGGGACGTCAATGCGGAACTGGTACGTCTCGGCGCCAGTCCCCTGGAAACCGCCAGAGAAGATGAGCGTATCCTCGTTGGGCGTCCCGACAATTGGCAGTGCCGACGACGTCGGCGCCAAGTCATAATTGGGGAAATCAAAATCGAGTCCGTCCCCGACGGTCGACTGCACAAAGTTTGCACCGACGCCGTAGCCCAAGACCATGGTGTGACTGTACCAGGGGGTGCCGGTGTTATTGTCGACCGACTCGAAGAATTGATACTCTGTGACGCCCTGGCTCGGAGTCACCGCAAATTCAATGTCGATGTAGTCGCTAAAGTCGAACCGCTTAATTGGCACCACGATATTATTGTCGAACGCACCGGGCGTCGGACTGTTGTCGTTGTTGGCCAAGGTGGTGACGATGGCCGGAACGGAAACTGTGCCTAGTCCCGGGCCTGTTCCCGCGTTGGGGCCAAATTGAGTGGCCAAGGCGATGACCCCGGCGAAGGAAGTATCCGCACAAGAGAAAGCGAAACCGGCGATCAGCGAACAGATGAGGGCGCGATGCAACCCGCGAATAGAGTAGATCATTAGCAGCTTCCTTAATTTGATGATGACTTCAGTAGCGTCCCCAACAGCCCTAACCGCGAGCGATCAATCCCGAACAAGACCATCTGATGCGTCTTCCGTTGTCATACGGAAGGGACGCAACACGGACTGGCGACGCCGGTCAAATCCCAGCGCCGCCACTATCGCAAATGCTAACCGGCGGGCGCCGGCTATGCACACTAAAATCGGTTATTTGGAAAAATTTTGGGGACGCCCATCTGACTGCAGATCGGGGAGATTTGGGCGATACCGCACACCCAGTGCCTCGCCGTCTCAAAATGAGTCGCACCATCGGCAGCGGGAGGGACGCCGAATAGCTACAGGTCTAGCGTGCGGTCAGCCGGGGGCGGTGATAAAGTTTCCGCAGGTCGGTGGGTCCCCCGGCCGGCAAGGACTGGTGGGCTTCGACTAAGCAGAGACTACTCTACCACTCCCCGAATCACGAAGGTGCGGGCGACGATCCAAAGTTCTTTGGGGACTAAAAGAAGGGAACCAGTGGCCAAGTTCATCCGCTACGCCCTGGCGACGTTCTGCTTCGCGGCAAGCGTCGGGGCATCCCGAGCTTGGAGCGGTTCCAGGCTCAATCCATATGGGAAATCTCGGCTTGATGGTCGCCCTGCTCGCCTTCAATGCGCGTATATGCCGCCGTTAATCTTGAATGATCGCGATCACGTCAAGCTTATTGCAGTCGCCAGTTGAAACGACGCTATGGGTGGCGTCGTGGCGCGCACGCGGGGCGGCTAAGGGCGTGTTTGGTTCCTACGCTACGCCTTGGCGATCGTCTAATTTTGCGGCGAGTGAAGCAGGCTGGCGTTGGGACCAGCCCAGCTCTAACTTAACGATTGGTTCCCTACCTGAGGGGCAATCATATCCCCCCACACTCTAATTCTTGAGGGAGTGAACGATGAAAGCAGTCTTGACCGGCCTTGCAATATTCTGTGCTTTATTCGCCGAGGATGCAGATCAGGAAGAAACACCTGCTGTCGCTGAATCTACTAAATTCAGCGTTTGGATGGATGTCAAAGTGGAGGAGTCTCAGAAGGTGTTCGCAGCACTGGCTCGCGCCGACTTCAAAGGCATCGTTGCGAGTACGGAAAAGCTGAAAAAAGTTAGTAAGGTGGAAGGGTGGGTTCGCCGAAACGCCCCTGGCTATCGTACTCAACTTCGCTCATTTGAATTTGCAGTCAACGAGATTCAACGGCAGGCAAAGCGGGAAAACATCGAGGGAGTCACGATGGGTTTCAATCAATTGACGCTTAGCTGCGTTAATTGCCATCGGCAACTACGGCGACAAGGAGCGACGCCTCCCGTTGCGCCTGACACCGCTGAGTAAATCGGCCAATCTACTGTCTACGTTTCCAGATGTCTTGAGATGGCATTCAATACGAGGGCACGCGACGTGAGTTTCCGAGGCGTGATCGGCGGCGGGGGACGGAGGGAACCTCGTCTCCTTTCCGCTCGACGCTGGGGCTCTTCGCCGCGATCAACTCGCATCAAGCGAGGGATGCTGACCAGCTACACCCGTCGCGTGCATTCAGCCGGGGGTGGTGGTAAAGTTTCCACATGGCGGTGGGTCCCCCGGCAGGCGACCACAAGTGGGCTTTCGAGGACGCGGAGACTACTCTCACGGTTCCCGAAACAATAAGGGGCGGGGGACGATCACAAATCTTCGGTCTGCGGCGAAAAGGCCCCTGTCGTCAGTCGCCTGGACGTCGGCCGGCAACTCCCCCACTCACAATGCTCACCTACCTCCGCTACGCCCTGGCGACGTTCTGCTTCGCGGCGAGCGTCGGGTGTCTGGCGTTGTGGAGTTTGGCTGCGTGGCTCGGGATTTACTTTTACGCGGAAGGCGGCAATCGCTACCTCGGCTCCATCCACCTGGAATCGCATGCCGGCGCAGGGATTCTTACATTTCGCGGTCCATCGCCAAACCTTGCGATTAATAACGGTTGGATCTTCTCCCGGCGCCCCGCCTACCTGTCAACGATCTTCTTGAAGATAGCGCATTCACACCACGGCCTATTTGGTCAGTTGACGGACTCTTACTACTTCCCCCTCTGGTATCCCGCCCTCATCTTCGCCCTAGCCGGCGTCGGCACTCTGAGACTCGGCCGCCGCTTCACGATCCGCTCGGCACTCATCGCCACAACGATCGTGGCTGTATTGCTGGGGATGGTCGTCGTACTGTGATCAAGTACTTCCGTTACGCACTGGCGACGTGTTTTTTCGCGGCGAGCGTCGGCTGCTTGGCGTTGTGG
>JBGSMO010000220.1:0-17961 GCA_041740115.1 Pirellulales bacterium | reverse complement strand
CCAACTTCCGCGTTAACAGATACAGTACTTTCCAGAGTTCGCGTTCCATAATACGTCTCCTTGTCACAGGGTTTCGCTAATGACAAGGTGGAGCGCGGACTCCCTTTAATCAACCTTTAGCTAGCATTTGCATAATCGTGTTGTGGGGAGGGCTGGGGAGGGGGTAGATCGCTGGTACACAGTACAATCACCCCTCCCTAACCCTCCCCATCAAGGGGAGGGAACCAGAAGGTTTAATTTCTGAAAGTGCTACGCGACGTTTGATGCATCATCCTATGTAGTGCTCAGCAAGCAGCCCCCTACACGTTGAAGGATCGACACGATGCCGGCCACTTTTGTCATCTTCGGCGCCTCGGGCGACCTGACCAGCCGCAAGCTCATTCCTGCGCTTTACAAGCTTCACGCCAAGAAGCGATTGAAAGATGGCTTGAAGGTGGTTGGGTTCTCCCGCTCGCCTTTCAGCCATGAAGAGTGGCGGAAGGAACTCACCGAGAGCACAAAGAAATATGCGGGCGAGGAATTCAACGCGGCGACCTGGGAAGAATTCGCCGCCAACATCTTTTACCACTCCGGCGATATCGGCAACGCCGCCGACTTCGACTCGCTCAGCAAGTTCCTCAGCGAGCTCGAAAAGGGAGCCGCAACGACGCGCGTCTATTACCTGGCGACGGCGCCGCAGTTCTATGGCCCCGCCGTCGAGCAACTCGGCCGTAGCGGACTGGCCGACGAGTCGAACGGACCGCGCCGAGTGGTGATCGAAAAACCGTTCGGCGTCGACCTGAAGAGCGCCAAGGAGTTGAACCGCGTCGTTCATTCCGTCTTCAGCGAGCATCAGGTCTACCGCATCGACCACTACCTCGGCAAAGAGACGGTGCAGAATTTGCTCGTGCTGCGCTTCGCCAATACGATCTTCGAACCGGTCTGGAATCGCAACTACATCGACCATGTGCAGATCACCGTGGCCGAGGAAGTCGTCGTTGGCAAGCGGGCCGGGTATTACGACACGGCCGGCGTGGTGCGCGACATGTTCCAGAATCATCTGCTGCAGTTGCTGATGATCACGGCGATGGAAGCGCCGGTCCGCTACGAGGCCGACGCCGTCCGCAACGAGAAAGTGAAGGTCCTGCACGCCCTCCGTTCACTTTCGCCCGAGGCGGTTGCCACCGACACGATTCGCGGGCAGTACGACGGTTACGCCGACTCGCCCGAGGTCGCCCCCGGCAGCCGGACAGCGACCTTCGCCGCGGTGAAACTCTCGATCGACAACTGGCGCTGGCAGGGCGTGCCGTTCTACCTCCGCAGCGGCAAGGCGATGTCGTGCCGCACCACGCAAATCGTCATCCAGTTCCGCGAGCCGCCGCTCAAGCTCTTCGGCAATGGAGCGAATACCCTCTGCGAGTCGAATCGCCTGATCGTCCAGGTTCAGCCTTCCGAAGGAATCCAGCTTCACTTCCAAACGAAAGTCCCCGACGCCGGGATGAAGCTGCGGCAAACCGATCTCGATTTCAACTACCTCCGCGAATTCCGCCGCCCGATGCCCGAGGCTTACGAGCGGCTCCTGCTCGACGCCGTCGAGGGGGACGCCAGTCTGTTCGCCCGGGCCGACGAAGTGGAGGCCGCTTGGAAGGTCTGCGACCCGATTCTCAAGGCCTGGAGCGAAGGCAACGCCCCGCCGCTGCTTCCGTACGAGCCCGGCGTTTGGGGCCCCGTAGAATGCAGCGACTGGATGGCCGCCCAAGGCAGGCAGTGGTTCGACACCTGCCCGGTGCTCGCGTAAACTGGGGGATTCGAGTTCGCCTCCGGAGCCCCCCGTCATCGACGCCGATCCCGCCATCCCCCCGCTTCCCGCCGATATCCGCAGCGTGCAACCTGGCGGCGGCGTCTGCTACAACATCGAGCTAGCCTGGGGGCAAGTCCGCCGCTTGTATCTGAAACAATTTCGCGGCGAGTACGTCGCGCGGATGGCCGCGCTTCGCCAAGGAGACGTAACCGGCGCCCCGCATGAGATTCTCGACCCGCGCGACCTGAAGTATTGCTCGAACCAATGCACAGCGCATTGGGCGCCGCCAGACGACCCTTTCCGCTGGCGCAGCAACCTGCCGTTCGCCCGCTGGGGTTTGGCGGAACTGCAGCTAATGGGCTGGCCGTTGTTCGCCCTGGTGCTGGGGATTGGTTCCGCCCACTCCGCGTGGAAGTTCGCATCCATTATTCCGCTCGTCGTCCTGGGACTGATCCTCTACTTCTTCCGTAATCCCTGGCGGCACATCCCGACTGACGCCGATGCCATCGTCTCGCCGGCGGACGGCGTCATCGCCGAGATCACCGACGTCGAGCACTACGATTTCATCAACGGCCCAGCTGTTCGCATCGGCATCTTCCTATCGATCTTCAACGTCCATATCAACCGCGCTCCGCGGGCGGCTCGTGTCGTCTCGATGCACTACAAGCCGGGCGAGTTCCTCAATGCGATGAACCCCGAAAGCGCCATCCGCAACGAGTTCATGTGGATCGGCTTCGCAGACGCCGAGCGCCCTGACCTGAAATACGCCGTGCGACAGATTTCGGGGCTCATCGCCCGCCGGATCGTCTGCGCCCTTAAGCCTGGGCAAGCCGTCCAGCGCGGCGAGGACTTTGGTATGATCAAACTCGGTTCGCGGACCGAACTTATCCTCCCCCGCGACGCCGTCTCGGTGGAGGTTGCCGTGGGCCAGGCCGTCCAGGCCGGGAGCACGGTCCTGGCACGCTTGAAATAATCTGCCGCGAGTTACCACGAACGGCGGCCTCCGTCGACAAATCTTCCAAAGCCATGCGACGAATTCGAGCCGTCTCTGCCTTTCCGACGCTCTTCACGCTGGGGAATCTCGTCTGCGGATTCTTCGCGATCGTCGTCGCTGCGCGGATCGCCAAGCCCGGCGACGCGATGGCGTTCGTCCCATCGCCCAAGCTCGACTCGGCTCGCGAACTGATCGGCAGTCTCGATCCGACGCACAACGTGATGCTCTGCGGCGTGCTAATCTTCCTGGCGATGCTTTGCGATATGTTCGACGGTCAGGTCGCGCGGATCGCAAAAGTCACTAGCGATTTCGGGGCTCAGCTCGATAGCCTCTGCGACGTCGTTTCCTTCGGCGTGGCGCCTGGCATCCTGCTAGTGAAGATGTGCCCCCAGTTCACGCAGGGGCATAGCATGGCGATCTGGACCATCGCCGCGTTCTACGCCTGCTGCGCCGCAATGCGGCTTGCCCGCTTCAATGTTGAAACCGACGAAGAGGACGACCATTCCTCGTTCGAGGGCCTCCCCTCCCCCGCCGCCGCCGCCGTGATCGCCAGCTTCGCCGTTTTTTCCTACACGGTGAGAAACGAAATTCACTACGTCCGCTTCGAGGGCTTCGATTGGTGGCTGCAGCGGCTGATGCCGCTGGTGGCGCTGGCCATCGCCTTGCTGATGGTTTCGCGCATCCCCTATCCCCACCTTGTGACTCATTTGGTGCGCGGGCAGAAAAGCTTTCCACAGTTGGTGGCGATCGTGTTTGTCCTCATGGCCGTCATTACGGCCGCGGCTTATGCAATTCCGGCTCTCTGCGGGTTTTATGCGCTCGCGCCGCCGCTGGTTTACGGTTGGCGTTGGTACGGACGCCGACGACGACACCTCGCACAGAAGGCGGGGTGAGCGATGTTCACGGGATTGGTTGAGAGCTTGGCCACCG
Source organism: Pirellulales bacterium (assembly GCA_041740115.1). Classification (GTDB taxonomy): domain Bacteria; phylum Planctomycetota; class Planctomycetia; order Pirellulales; family Lacipirellulaceae; genus Lacipirellula. Next base: position 14,257 of record JBGSMO010000220.1, on the reverse strand, counting down.
TCCGCGAACTCCGCCCCGAAGGCCCCGGAGTGCGACTGGTCATCAGCGACGCTGCGATCGCCGGCCGTGCGAAAATCGGCGACAGCATCGCGATCAACGGCTGCTGCCTCACCGTCGTCGAACTCAACGGCGCCGACATGGCCTTCGAGGCGGGCGCCGAGACGCTCAGCCGCACCAACCTCGGCCGCCTCCAGCCAGGTTCCGCGGTGAACCTCGAAGCCTCGCTCCGCCTCGGCGATTCGCTCGGAGGCCATTTGGTCGCCGGCCATGTCGACGCCGTCGGCCATCTCGATCGCCGCGAAGACGACGCCCAGTGGTCGACGATGTGGTTTCGGGCGCCCGGTGAGCTAACCCGCCAAATGGCGTCGAAGGGTTCCATCGCCATCGACGGCGTGAGCTTGACGCTCATCGACGTCACCGACAATTCATTCAGCGTCGCTTTGATCCCGCACACGCTCAGCGTCACGACGCTAGGCAAGCTCAAGCCCGGCGACGCCGTGAACCTCGAAACCGATCTCCTGGCCAAGTACGTCGAACGGCAACTCGCCTGGAAGTCGTAACGCCCTCCACGCCATCCACGCACAACGAAAGCAGCCGGGCGCCAGCGCCCTCCACTGATGAGCCGTCAAACCAAGTCTTTTCTGATCTCCCGCTTTCGCGAAATGGGGATCCGTCCCGCTACTCGGCATGGACAAAACTTTCTGATCGACCTGAATCTTCATCGCCTCATCGTCGACTCCGCGGAACTCGACAAACACGACGTGGTTTTAGAAATCGGCACCGGCACCGGCGGTATCACCACCGTCCTCGCCGATCGCGCCGGCGCCGTCATCACGGTCGAGATCGACGGCCACATGTTCGAGTTTGCCAGCGAGATGCTGATCGATCGCGAAAACGTAACGATGCTCCATCTCGACGCGCTGAAAAACAAAAACAGCTTTAATCCCGCTGTGATGGAAGCAGTCGGGGCCGAGCTTGCGAAGGACCCTAGTCGCCGCTTCAAACTCGTCGCCAACCTTCCGTACAACGTCGCGACGCCGATTCTCAGCAACCTCCTCTCTTGCGAATACACGCCACACTCCATGGTCGCTACGATCCAGAAGGAACTCGGCGAGCGGATGGCCGCCCAGCCATGGAGCAAGGACTACAGCGCGCTGAGCGCCTGGGTCCAATGCCAGGCCGACGTCGAAATCGTGCGGATCATGCCTCCCACCGTTTTCTGGCCGGAGCCGAAGGTTGACTCGGCCATCGTCAAGATCGTCATCGATCCTGAACGCCGCGCCGCAGTTCCCGACCTTCGTTACTTCCATCAGTTCACCAAAGCGATTTTCCTCCACCGCCGCAAATTCCTGCGCGCCAACGTCGTGGCTGCGATGAAGGGCGTTCTAAACAAAGCGGAGGTCGACGAAATCATGGCCGAGATGGGCTTCGCCGACGACGCCCGAACCGAGCAGCTCGACGTGCCCACCCTGCTCAAATTAACAGAGCTGTTCCGCCAGCGGGCGCCCGATTGGACGATGTCGTAAGCAGCCGCGGGTCAACGACCCGGCCGGAGCGGACCAAAGAAAGGCAACCGCCAAGGTTCGGCAAGGAAATACTGGGAGAAGAGAAAAGATTGGAACTCTTCGTCTTGCCTTCCGTCGTGCCTGCCGTGCCGTCATGGTTCAATCCCTCCCCGCATTTTCTTGGCGAACCTTGGCGTCCTTGGCGGTTAGTCAAAATGACTTGCAATTCGCATATCCTCGGAACTACCAACCTTCACTTGCGGTAGTTAAGATCAAAGCTTGATTCTCAGCCATTCCGCAGTGCCAGGAGCTAGAGCCATGAGCTTCATCGAAATGACCGGCGCCACGCTCCGCCGCGCCCTTCACGAAGACGAACTCCAAGGCGACGAGTTCCAACGGGCCCACGTCGCCGACGAGACGATCGTCCGCGTCAATCACGAGGGAGACGTCGAGGTCCGACGGCCCCGCGGCTGGGAAGTCATCGGCGGCCTGTTGGGGGGATTCGAAGAGCGCATCCGCCACGAAACGGGCCTCGATTGGGCCTGAAACAGCGAGCATTTTAGCGATTGTAGCAGCCCCGCCGGATGCTCGGTACGCCGCGAATCATTGGGGCCGTCAGCTGGGGGCGAACCGTTCGAGCCGCGCCGCCCTCCATGGTAGAGTCGAGCAGGCTCGCAAACGTGCGGACGCCTCGCTCACCGCTTCCTAAATCGCCGAAACATGACTCGCACCGCCAGCATCCAACGCAAGACCAACGAAACCGAGATCAACCTCGAGCTGAACCTCGACGGCTCCGGCCAAGCCGAAGTCAAAACTGGCGTCGGCTTCCTTGACCACATGCTGGAATTGCTGGCCAAGCATGGCGCCTTCGACATCCGCGTCGCCGCCCGCGGCGATCTCCACGTCGATCAGCATCACACCGTGGAAGATACCGGAATCTGCCTAGGACAAGCCTTCCGCGAAGCGCTCGGCGACAAGGCCGGCATCCGTCGCTACGGTCACTTCACGCTGCCGATGGAAGAGACGCTCGTCACGGTGGCCGTCGATCTCAGCGGCCGCTACGCCCTAGCGTTCAACGCCCCGCTGCCGTCGCCGAAGATCGGCGCCTTCGACAGCGAACTGCTCGAAGACTTTTGGCAAGCCTTCGCCGCCAATTGCCTCTGCAATCTCCACGTCCTACTGCACTACGGCCGCAACAGCCATCACATTGCTGAGGCGGTGTTCAAGGGAACCGCCCGCGCGCTCCGGATGGCCGCCGAACACGACCCGCGCATGACAGGCGTACCAAGCACGAAGGGCTCGCTGCTCGGTTAACCCAATTGCAGCCCCGGTGCAAGAGTGGCATGTCGTCGCGTAGCGTCGACATGCGAAGCCGCTCTTCGAGCCGATCGCGCTTCAGCATGCTTACGCTCGCGCGAAAGCATGCCAGCCAAGTGATCCCAGCCAAGCGGATCGATCACTCGCCAAAGTGATCGAGATAGTCGGCCATCGCCGCCTTCACGACCAGTTCCGCGTGTTCCCGACCATAGGCGTCGGCAATATGCACCTTCGCATCGTCAGGGCTCAGCATCTTGTAAGTGCTGAAGTAATGCCGCAGCCGATCGACCATTACCTTCGGCAACTGGCTGACGTCGGCCACATCCTGCCACATGTTGTCGTTCTCAAGCACGGCAATGATCTTGTCGTCGGCCTCGTCGTTGTCGCACATCGGCAAGCCGCCGACGATGCGCGCCTTCAGGATGATTTCCGACATCGTGATCGGCCGCTCGCTGATCACGCAAATGTCGAGCGGATCGTGATCCCCCGCCTTCGCCTCCGGCATCAGCGCCGCCACTCGATCGCCGCAATAGGTGCGCGGCACAAACCCGTACAACGTCGGGCAGAACGACGACGTCCGATTCGGCCGATCGACCCGCAAGTACCCTGTCTGCTTGTCGAGTTCGTACTTGATCCGATCGAATGGCGTCAGTTCGATGTAGGCATGCACCACCGTCGGCACATTCGGCCCGACGTCGAGCCCATGCCAGGGATGGGGACGCCAACGATAAAACGGCGGGGGGAACTTCATAGTGATCCTGCAAGGTAATTCTAAAGAGGCCCGCCTGGTTCGACTTCGCTGGGATGCGTTTCCAAGAATCGCGTCAGCCGATGGAAATCGCTGTCCGTCTCAATGTAACGCACGACGGTCACGAGGGTCTCGGGATCGACCAACTCGTCGAACGGCACGTATTCCAGCTGCAGCTGGCCCGAAACGGAAACCATCACGCCGTTCAGCCGCTTCTCGACCAGCGCCCGGTAGGCGCCGACGCCCAGTTGGCTTCCCAGCATCACGTCGAAGGCATGCGGCTGGGCACAACGTCCTTCGTAGCCGATTTGCACCGGCGTGATCTTTCGCTTTTTACCGGTAGCCTTGTGATATTCCTTGCTGATCAAGTCAGCGAACAAGTCGTGCAGTTTGACTGCTGAAATGTTGATATGGCCGTGATCGTCGCGGCCAACCCCTTGCAAGAACTTGTTGGGGAGGAACTCCGCCAACCCTTCGGCGATCACAATGACGCCGTACTCCTTCCCTTCTTTTTCGCGCGCAGTGATCGAGGCGACAATCCGCGGAATCACTTCGTCAAGGTTCATGATGTCGCGCGTCTTCTTTTCTCCCGTCGCCGCATCAACGATTTCTTCGCTGGTTCGATAGCGGCCGACGATATCTTCGACGCTGATCACCAAACTCGCCTCGCCCGCAATAGCGACGCCGTAGGCCAGCCAGCCAGCGCTGCGCCCCATCGACTCGGCCAGAAAATAGCTCCGATTCGCTTCGGCGTCGGCTAGCATGTTCCGGACTTCGGTCGCCAGGAAGTCAACCGCGGTGAAGTAGCCAAACGTAAAGTCGATGCCGCGGTAGTCGTTATCGATCGTTTTCGGCAAATGAACCACCGGAATCCGGGGCGCGTCGAGCGGCAGGCGATCTTGGAACAAGCGAAACTTGTTCGCCGTCTTCAGCGTGTCGTCGCCGCCAATGGAAACGAGCATATCGACGCCGATCGAGCGGAGGGCGTCGTAGACCGTCTTCAATGGAGCGACTCGTTCCGGATCGTCGAGATGCGCCGGGCTCGAGACCAGCTTGCCGGGGTTAGCCCGGGCCGTGCCGATGATGATCCCCTGCGAGTTGCGCGTCCGGCGCAATTTTTTGTGGTCGATCGTAATGTAGTCCTGCCCTTCGACCAGCGGTCGATCGGGAGCGAACTGCAGCAGTTGCGAATAGCCGTGCTTGATGCCGACGACTTCAATGTCATCGCGCAGAAACGACACGGCGGCCGCCGAGATGACGGCGTTCGCCCCCGGGGCCGGACCGCCGGCGAACAAGATCGCCGCGCGGCGAAAGTTATGGGGCGTCCGTGGCGGACGAGAAAGCGTGCTGTTCTTGGCCATGGGTCTCTCTCTAAATCTCGAAGATTTTCAACGCCGGACCAGGGCATAACGACGATGCCCTTCGTGCCGACGAACCAACTCCGAGCCGCGAAAACTCTCGCGAAGCGAGTTGGTCGGGATGTCGTGTACGGTGGAAGCCCGGCATTCTAAGGCGCCGCCCGCCAACCGAGAATGGCGTGGGGCGGTCGCCCCGCAATCGGCCGATCAATCAGCCCCAAACGTTCGTTCGACGAAGGTGGTATCGATCCGCCCATCGGCGAACGCGCTATGGCTGAGGATTTCTTGGTGGAGGGGAATGGTCGTTTTGATGCCGTCCACACGCATCTCCGCCAGTGCTCGGAGCATGGTGCGAACCGCCTCTTCACGGGTGGGACGGTGGACGATCAGCTTGCCGATCATCGAATCGTAGTACGGCGGCACCACGTATCCGCTATGGGCGTGCGAATCGAACCGCACCCCAAAGCCGCCCGGCACGATCAGCCGCTCGATCTTGCCCGGCGAAGGCTGGAACTTCTTCTTCGGGTCTTCCGCATTGATCCGGCACTCGATCGCGGCGCCTCGGTGGACGATGTCTTCCTGCTTGAACGGCAACGGCTCGCCCGCGGCGATCAAGATCTGCTGCTTGATCAGGTCGATTCCCGTGACCATCTCCGTCACTGGGTGTTCGACCTGGATCCGCGCATTCACTTCGATGAAGTAGTACTTGCCGTCTCGATCGACGATGAACTCGACCGTCGCCGCGTTGACGTAATTGGCCGTTTGGATCAAACGACGCGCCGACTCGCACATCTCGACGCGAGTCTCTTGCGAAATGCTTGTGCTGGGGCTTTCCTCGATCAGTTTTTGATGCCGCCGCTGGACCGAGCAATCGCGTTCCCACAAATGGACCGCGTTTCCGTGGCTGTCGGCCAGCACCTGGACTTCAACGTGGCGGGGCTGTTCGATGTACTTTTCGAGGTAAACGGCGCCGTTGCCGAACGCCGCCTCGGCCTCTTGTTGGGCTTGCTGCAACGCCGACTTGAGAACCAGGTCGTTCGCGGCCACCCGCATCCCGCGACCGCCGCCGCCGGCGACGGCCTTGATGAGGACCGGGAAACCGACCTCATGCGCGAACTGCAGCGCCTCGTCCGGGTTTTCAATAATTCCGGCGCTGCCAGGGACGACCGTCACGCCTGCCTTCTTGGCCAGCTTGCGAGCAACATCCTTGTCGCCAAGCTGCGCCATCGCCTCGGGCGACGGGCCAATGAAGTCGATATTGCAGCTACGGCAAATCTCGTTGAAATGGGCGTTTTCCGCGAGGAAACCATAGCCCGGGTGGATTGCCTGAACGTTCCCCACCTCGGCGGCGCTGATCACGTTCGCGATCCGCAGGTAACTCTCTGAGGCCTTCGCCGGACCGACGCAGTAGGCTTCGTTCGCTAGGCTCAAGTAGTGTGCGCCACGATCGGCCTCGCTGAAGATCGCCACTGTCTCGATGCCCATCTCGCGGCAGGCGCGGATGATCCGCAGCGCAATTTCACCTCGATTGGCAACCAGAATGCGTTGATACATGGCGAACTAACTGAGCAATGTTTTTGTAGGCTGGGACAACGTCCCACCCGAGGCATCCGTTGGCGTGCAAGAGTCCCCGATCATGCCGGCCGAATAATCTGCGGCCTCTACTTCTCCAAGCGGAAAAGCTTCTGGCCGTATTCCACCGCGGCGCCGTTCTCGACGAGAATCGCCGTGATCTTGCCGGAGCACTCGGCTGGCAACTCGTTGAAGACCTTCATCGCTTCGACGATGCAGACGATCGTCTCAGGCCCCACCTGATCGCCTACCTTCACAAACGCCGGCGAGTCGGGACTCGACGAAACGTAGAAGGTGCCCACCATCGGGCTGACGATATAGTGCGCTGAATCGGCAGCGGGCGCGGCCGGCGCCGCCTGCGCTGCGGCTACCTGCGGGGCAGCCGGCGCGGCGACTGGTGGGGGGGCTGCCGGCGGAGCGTACCCGCCCGGAACGATGACCGGTTCCTGATCTTTGCGTAACCGGATCCGCTGCTCGGCCTGCCGTAGATCGATCTCCGCCAGTTCGAACTCCTGCATCAATTCGACCAGCCGCCGGACGCGGCGCACGTCGAAGACGTCGTCAGGATTCGATCCACTGCTAGCCATGATGCTTTTCCCTTGCTGTCTACTCTCACGGACCGGTCGCACGCTAGGCGACCAAACATTCGTCGAGGTCCTTCGGCACCGAAGTGAGAACTTCGTGGCCAGCGCGAGTGACCAAGATGTCGTCCTCGATCCGAATTCCGCCCCAGCCTGGAAAGTAGATCCCCGGTTCCACCGTGATGATCATTCCCGGCTTCAACTCCCTCGTTTGACCTTGCGCCAACCGAGGAGCCTCATGAATCTCCAACCCAACGCCATGCCCCAGGCCGTGGCCAAACTGCTTGCCGTAGCCTGCCTTCTCGATCACGCTGCGAGCGGCGCGGTCGACCTCTTCGCAGGTGACTCCGGGCCGGATGGCCTCAATCCCGGCCAACTGCGATTTTAACACAACTCCATACAGCTTACGGAGTTTGGGCGAAATTTTAGCTGTGGGGACCATACGCGTCAAGTCGCTCATGTAGAGCCCTTCGTTCACCCCCCAGTCGATGAGGGTGAAGTCGCTCTCCCCGATTCGCCGGCTCGTCGGCCGAGCGTGCGGCAGGGCTGCTCTGGGGCCCACGGCGACGATCGCCTCAAAGCTGAGCCCCTTGGCTCCGAACTGGCGCGCCTGGTACTCAAGCTCCGCCGCGATCTGCAACTCAGTCATTTCCGGGGTCAGCTTGGCCCGCACAACCTCGAATGCCCGTCGGGCCTGGTCGCACGCCCGGCGGGTCCGGTCGATCTCTTCTCTGTCCTTGATAATGCGGAGTTCCTCGACCCAACCCGAGGTTGGGACGAGCTCCACCTTTGGCAGCGCCTTCGCCAGAGCGTCCCGCACGCCGACCGTGATCGAGTCCCCTTCGATGCCGAGACGGGTCGTCTTCGACTTCTCCAGGGCCCTGGCCGTAAACTCCAGCATCTTCGAACCGGGGCTGCGGATGGCGAGTTCCAGCCCGGGGCACTCCTCCTCAAGCTGCGTCGTGTAGCGCTGGTCGCTAATCAGCAAGTCGCCCTGCTTGCCGACCAGCAGGTAGCTGTCGTCGCCAGTAAACCCGGTCAGGTAAGTGACGTTCTTGAAGTTCGTGACCAGCAGGGCGTCGAGTCCCTCCTGCTTGACTTGACGGCGGAGCTTTTGGCGACGGTCGGACATAGCTTCAACATCCTGATGGGTGAATCTGGGCAGGCCACAGTATCGGAACCGCGATGGATGCTGGCAAGCTCGGGAATTTGGGGGTGGAACCTACCGCCGGGGCGCGTCATCCTGGGATAGCCTGAAACCATCTCAAAACTGACTGAAATCACCTCCGCCTTGGGGCTGCCATGTTTCGCGTCACGCGGGAAATTGAATTCTGTTACGGCCATCGCCTCCTCAACTACGCCGGCAAGTGCCGCTATTTGCACGGGCATAACGGCATCGCGATTATCACGATCGAAGGCCCCGACCTCGATGATCGCGGGATGCTCGTCGACTTCTCCGACATCAAGTCGGCGGTCAGCACCTGGATCGACGATAACCTCGACCACCGAATGCTCCTCCACCACGACGATCCAGTCGTGCCGACGCTCCAGGAAATGGGCGAACCACTCTACCTCCTCGACCAAAACCCCACGGCCGAGAACATCGCTCGGCTGATTTACGAGCAAAGCGCAAAGCTGGAACTTCCAGTGCCGATCGTGGAGGTTAAGCTTTGGGAAACGCCCAAATGTTTCGCCACTTATCGACCCGACTGACCAGCGGATCGGTTCGCCCGATCGCGTGCGGGCGATCGAGACGCGACTAATTCTCCTCCAGAATACTGTCTCCTGCTCTCCCCTCATTGAAAGAGAGGGAGCAGGAGCCTCCGTCTCGCTACGGGTTATCGTGGGTGCAAACCAATGAAACCCGACAAATGTCGGGGGACTCGAACTGGAAGTGACGGTGCTTCACCACTCCGTAGGCGGTGACTTTGTTGGCCTCGAGAGCGACGGTGTCGCCCGCCTCGGGGATCGCGGGAAGTCCTTTCAGCTCAACGGTTCGCTTGGGATCGTTCTCTACGGTGACGTCAATGAAGTAACGCATCTGTTCTCTGGTCTCCGGCCGGCAGCTTGCCGAGAAACGGGGGTGTCCATCCCCCTCCACTGGGGGACCCCAGCCCTCTTGTAACTCTGCATGCACTTAGCCGCAAGTTTTTGTTGACGGAATCGACACGCTGTCGCAAACCGTCGATCGGCCCGACGCAGCGCTCATGTTGTGGCGGCCTGCCGACCGTGTTACGGTGGACAGTCTGAGCGGTCGCGCACCAGCGCTGCGGGGTTCGCATAAGCTGGCCGCTTGCTGTCGTTCTTTTCGGAGTCGATCCATGAGTGAGCCGTCGTCTGCGGAGGCTTCTTCCCATCAGGTGGGCGAGGCTTGGGAAGAGTTCGTCCAGGAACAGGTCTATCCCGAGCCCGGCACGAAGGCGAAGGACGACTACCGGAACTACGACAACCCGGCGCGCGACACGGTTCGCCGGTTCTACGAAGAGAACCACCGGAAGCAGACCTACGACTTCGTCCAAGCGAAGCGAGCCGAGTTCCTCCAACTCAATCGCCGCGAGATGGGAGTCTTCGAGGCCTGCGACTACCTCAACACGCTCGTCGACGACTCCGATCCCGATATCGACCTCGATCAACTCCAGCACCTGCTGCAGACGTCGGAAGCGATTCGCGCCGACGGCCACGAAGACTGGTTCGTGCTGACGGGGCTGCTCCACGACCTCGGCAAGGTCCTTTGCCTCTATGGCGAACCGCAGTGGTGCGTCGTCGGCGACACCTTCCCGGTGGGCTGCCGGTTCAGCGAGCGGATCGTTTACTCCGAATACTTTAATCAAAACCCCGACTCGCGCGATCCGCGGTACAACACCAAACTGGGCGTCTACCGCGAAGGATGCGGGCTGCGCAACGTCATCATGTCGTGGGGGCATGACGAATACCTCTACCACGTCATGAAAGACTACCTCCCCGAGCCGGCGCTCTACATGATTCGGTATCACTCGTTCTACGCCTGGCATCGCGAACATGAATACGACTGGCTCTGCAACGATCACGATCGGGCGATGTTGCCGTGGGTGAAGAAATTTAATCCCTACGATCTCTATTCGAAGTCGCCGAAGCCGCCGAATTGGGAAGAACTGCGTCCCTATTACACGGATCTGGTCGCCAAGTACCTGCCGGCGGCGATTGCGTTTTAATGGAAGCCTTGCTGTCGATTTGGGAGCATTGCTCTTTTGTCGCGACGTTCATTTCGAGCGACGGAAATCGTAAGTCCCTATGGCAGCACGACTTGCAGCTTTCCTCATTTCGTTGACAGGAGGGCGCGGACAGGCAGGGCGAATGCGATTGTCGTTGAGTTTTTAGCCAATCGGCGCGCCCTCCATCTAGTTGTTCAGCGAAATCGTAGGATCCCGTCGAGCGCCACCACAGCGCTGCGGACTGCATCAACTCCCCGGGCTTCCTGTCGCGGCGAGCTCTGTCGCGAAACGTGTTTTTGGCGACACAATCCTGAACTTGTTCTGAGGCATGGACTTGCAATGTCGCGAGCGGCGCCGCTGTCGCCAGGGATTTCAGTCGCGGCCAATGTCGTTTAGGTCGACGCGGGCCGCTCACTAGAAGAGAAACTGGCGAGGGAAGCGTGCCGGCTGGGTCGCGCGGCGACTCACTGGCCGGTCGCCCTGAGGATCGAGTGAGCGTCGTCGCCGCGCCGAATTGCGGTCGTTGCGACCTCATTATCTCACGACCGTGGCGCGGCGCGCAGCTGGCCAAAATGGCCAGCTTGACAAGCCTGTTTGCCGGCAGCGGATTTCGATCGATCAGAAGGGACACCGAGATAATCGACGGCGTTGCATCGCCAAGATTGACGCCGCTGCGAGAACTGCCGTGGAGATGGCTGCCGGTTCGGGGACCGCGCGGATGCGGATTTCGTGGATGGTAATGTCGAGAATGGCGCCCGTTCCGCCGGCGCTGAACGGATACTGGAGTTGCAACTCCGTCATGCCGTTGCCGGGGTCGAAGTTGGGCACGCCGTCGCGCGGCGTGTTGGTGAACGACGGCGTCGCCAGCGGAAGGGAGATTGTCTTGAGTCCCATCGCGCCCAGCGGAATTGAATACTGATGTTCTTCGATCAGGTGGACCTGCACAGGCGAAAGCGTATCGGCGTCTTTGATGTTCAAGATGAGATTGGCCAACGTATTGGCCCGATTGACGGTGAAGTCCATTTCAAAGAACGCCGGCATCGGAAAAGCAAGATCGCCGGCCGAGGCCGTGCCGAAGCCGAGGCCGCCGAAGTCGTTGCCGTTGTAGTTGAAGTTGGTTTCGGTCGCCGTGGGCGGATCGCCGGGGCCGGCGTCGGGGTTATCCGCGCTGACGCCGCCGAAGGTGAAGGCGAAGTTCACCGGCGGGTTGTGGAACGGGGCGTGATTGCCGTCCCCGGCGAGATTGGCGACGTCGCGGCCGTCGATGGTTAGATAGGTTTGGGCGCGGCCGAGATCTGCCGTGGAGAGAACGGCGATGGCGGCTAGGACGGCCGCTGACGGCGCGAAGAATCGCTGGAAATTGAATGCGAGCATTAGTCGACGCCTCCAGGTGAAGAGAAGTTGAAGAGTTTGGCGCGTGGCTGCGCCGGCATTGACCCGAGTCGATTCGCGACTTGGCTAGTATCGCACAAATGTCTACCGGGGGCCTAACGCCTCTAGAAACCGTGCGGAAGGCGTATATTGGGCGTTTTCGGACTGGGCGTTGCGACCTGATTATCTTAGAAGAATCCAAGCAAAGCACACATCCATTCGGCCTCATTTCCACGCCGGCATCGTCCAAAGCCCTTCGCCGAGGGGGATTGCCGTTGCTTCGCCGGTCCGAACATCGATCAGATGCGGGCGCGGACCTGCATCTCCACCGAAGCGCATCATCACTAGACGGTCGCCTGTAGGCGAGGCGGCTGGAAAACCGAACTTCGGCAATCCATCTCCGACCATCTGGGGATTCTCACCATTGAGATCACAGGTAAACCAACGATCTTTGTCCTCATCAAGGTAAAAAAAGGCGGTTCCGCCAAGCACAAGTTGCGGAGTCGAGCCGGGTCGCAATACCTTAACGCCGCCGTCAAGGCCCATCACTGCAATCGACTCGCGGCTCGGCTGATCACGCCCCAAATATTCGCGAGTGATTAGCAACAGCCCTTTACCACTGGGGAGCCACGAAAGAAATGCCGTATCAAGTGGTTCTCCTACTGCTTTGATCCCTCCCGTTTTAACGTCAACGAGCAGGATCCGACTCTTCAGGAATTCAGACAATGAATCTGCGTCCGACGCCGAGTTGGTTCCCGGCGCCGCCTCGACGCAGGCCAAGGTCGATCCGTCGGGAGAGAGCGTCAGAAAGAGAGGCAAGCCTCTGGCATCGGCCCCCGTTAGTCGCCGGTTTTCACCCGTCAGTAAATCAACTTCGAAGATGGCGGCTTTGCCTTCGTCCGCGACGACGCCCGACACATAGGCCTTCGACCGATCGCGGGAGAAACAACCTGCCTTGCAAACGCCTTGATTGTAGGGAATTCTACTAATCGCCCCGCTGTCGACGTTCACCAGCACTGCATCCGTATCTTTTGCAGGCTCCCCGCGCCTCCAAGCCGGACAGTGCCCGAGCATCACGAGGTCGCCACGATTGGCGGCATCCGCGGCAAGCGGCAGCGTCTGGTCCTCCCAGTCGGCTGGCTTCACCTGAAAGAAGTCGTCGCCCAACGCGGGAAGCCATTTGAACTCTCCAACCATTCGGCGCTGACCAGGAAATCCGCCTGCCGCGAGATAACCGTGCTCTAGGTTGATCGCCAGCAATACGCCACGTTCCAACACTTGCCTGAGGACGACTTCCTGCCGTTGCAGTGCTTCCACGTCGGCTCCTGCAGCCTCCTTGGCGTGCTGCAAAGCGGGCAAAATCGCCTGCAACTGAGTTTGCTGCTCTGGAGGAAGCGGCGAGCGAAAGATGGCGCAACCATCAACTTCCGATTCGAAAGTTCCCAACTGGCTGCCATCGGTCAGGTCGCTGAATAGCCGGAGGTCGCTTTGATCAAGGTAGTGGTAGATCGTCGGCAATCCCAGCACGGCCTCGTAGGGTCGCGTTTTGAAGGAACGCCCCAGTTCTTTCACATACCAGGCGCCGTCTCGCTCCAAGATGCGAACGAGCTCTTCAGTTTCTCCGCCCGCTTCCGCAGCCACGGAGAAGAGGCGACCCGACGGCGATTGAATCCACTTCACTTTGACGACAGCGTTGGGCTGCCCCAACTCGATGGAAGTCGTCCAGGTAGCGGAGTCTGTCGCCAATCGCGCCATCGTGCGCTGAGAAGCTTCCGCAATCTTCTTGCCCATCGCCGCTGGATCCGACAACGGCTCAGCGAAGCTCGGATGAGCAACGGCGATGGCCAGCGAACAGATTGCACTGAAGAATCGAACAGTCCGAGAGGCTAGCATGGGATATCTCAGGAGATGGATGACGCGAAAATGGAGCAGGCTTTAGACGCCAATGATAGAGCGGCTGAGGGGGGATTCGCGCTGAAGAATCCCACGATCAGCAAACTAATACCTTCATCCTGATGGCAATTCTTAAAGCCCAGGAGCCTTCGGCGGCTTTGAATCGCGGTCGTATGGCGGATCTTCATGCTGCGGGATGACGTAAAACCTTGCCGAGCTTGATATTCCGGCATTTTCACGAGCGGCGCAGAAGACCGCGGAGATGAACCCCGCGGCTCGCTGATGTTTTGCCTTCGATGGGAAAATCGAGGGCGTTTGATCAATGCGGTCAAGCGGATGTTGCGTCACGGGTCACGACTGGGAATCTTCGGGGGCATGGGTTCTAGCCGATGGCTGCGGGTTGATCACGCCGCGGCGATGAAAGTAGACCTGACTCGCGGCCATGCGCATGGGGCGTGAGGCGAGCATCAGATTGAAGACCCAATCGGTTTGACAGCGGTCGAACAGAAACCGCAGCAAGCGCTTGGCGCGGAACTGGGGATAACCGGCGGGAAACCATCGGCAGGGATCTTCGCACTTGCCTTCGAGGAATTCGGCCACGGCATGGCCGGCGGCGAGGCCATGCTTGAGCGCCGTATGGATGCCGCCGGCGGTGACCGGCGAGACCATGCCGGCCGCGTCGCCCACGAGGAGCGCGCGTTCGGTCGCCGTCGGCCGCACG
>JBGSMO010000175.1:0-3979 GCA_041740115.1 Pirellulales bacterium | reverse complement strand
CCGCCAGCAGCGCCGCGCCGCTGGTAACGAGCAACATCGCGCGCAGCGGGAACCGCATCCCCGGCTCCGGCGGCGACGAAGCTGGGGTCGGCTCAAAGGCATGCAGTTCGGCGTCGCTCCTCATTCAAACCGCCTCGCCTTCGCTATCGTCGGAGTCGTCGACTTCGACCAGGCGCGCCTGCGGGTCAGGAATCGTCAACTCCGTCTTCTCACGAACGAAGTCTTCGATCGCAGCGCGGAATTCAGCGGGTACGGCGAGGAAAACGTCGCCGCGAAAGCGACTCACTCTCACTTCTCTGAGTCTCAGCACGCCGGGGCGATTGGGTAACCACTCCCATTCTCTCACTTTGCTCCACACCAACTCTCTGCGGAGCGACCAGACGCCGCGCTCGCAAATGAAAGCTGATTGCTTCAGCAATACCGGCAACAGGAAGAACCCAAGCATCAGGCCCTTAATGATTCCGCGCACCGAGACGTTCACCCACCGCGAGCTCAGTCCGCCGGCAAAGCGGTCGGTCTGCCGCACAACATGTTCAGCCTCGGAGGTCAGCAATAGCACCAGCGCCGCAAACGCTGCGATTCGCACCGCCGGATTGATCCACGAGCGTCGCCAATCGACCGTCACCCGCCAATGGACAGTTCCCATCAGGCGATTCGGCGTCATCATGCGGCGCCATTGCCAAACCAAGGTAGCGCACGCGGCGACCAGCATCATTGCCCAAAACGCAACCAACGACTGTTGAGCGACTTCCGATTGCCGCCGAAAGTAAGGCCCCGCCAGCGCCGCGAGCAGCGCCAACAGCGTCATCACCGCCAACAATGCCGGCAACCGAAACCGGATGGCCGTCCCACGATCCAAGTTATTGCCCAAAGCATCAGACATGACAAACTTCTTCACTTAGCCCCCGGTTCTTCAAACCGGGGGCAATGCAGCTTCATCAACAAACCGAGTCTTCCCGCGCACAAACTCCTCCACCTCCCCGCGCACGTCATTCGGCACGTCAACGTAAATATCGCCGTCGAGCCGATGGAGCTTCATCACCCCCGGCCGATCGGCGACCCACTCGACATGACGAATGAATTTCCAAGGAGCGTTGATCGCGCCGTAGACGCCGTTTTCGCATAAATAGAGCGGTCGTCGCAGAAGATAGAGCACTACGCCGCCGAGCACGAAGCCATGCGACGCGCCCATCGCTAGTGAGGAAAATGGAATGCCGCCGAACGTCAGGCTATCGTTCCTTTCGGCAATGACCGTCGATTGTGCGGCAACCATCGCGAAGAGGCCGATCAGTGAGAACAAAATCACTAACGGACTGCCGGCGGCGTGCCAGCGGCGTCGACCAGTCGCCCATCCGATGCAAGCAACCCGCCCGGAAACCTCTGGCAATTGCCACGATTGCCTCCAATTCATCCAGGCGGCGAAGGCGCCAAACATTAAGACCACTGTCCAGTAACCGATCAACGCCGTTTGGATCGCCGGCGGCTGCCGTCGCCAATAAGGCGCAGCTATCGCCGCGACGATCGCCAGGATGGTCGTCGCGCAGAGAATCGTCCGCAACCGGAAGCGGATCGTCGGATCAAGCGGCGTTACTTGCAGTTCTTCGGACATCACGGTTCCGATTGTAACACCCGTCCCGCTTGCCAGCTTCCCGCCCAGAAACGAAATCAACCGCCAACGACAGAAACTCCCTGATCTCAAATCTCAAATTTCAAATCCCAGCCCCTTCCGCTCCCGCAAACTTTCCCGCAATTTTCTAGACGCCAATGCAACCGCAATCAGAATGAGGGTATGGCTCACGCCCCTCTTCATTCTGCGGCCGAATCCGGCATTGGCGTCAAACTCCTCCTCGCAGGGGTGGCGATCGTCGTCTTGGCCCAGTTCTGGTCGGCCGTGCCGATGGCCGGGGCGATCGCGCTGGTCGCCTGGGGGACGG
Source organism: Pirellulales bacterium (assembly GCA_041740115.1). Taxonomy (GTDB): domain Bacteria; phylum Planctomycetota; class Planctomycetia; order Pirellulales; family Lacipirellulaceae; genus Lacipirellula. Next base: position 2,045 of record JBGSMO010000175.1, on the reverse strand, counting down.
TGCTGAACGTCGGCCAGCGGCGCGAACTGTTGATTCTGGCCGCCCTGATCTACACGCCGCTGGGGATCCTGGCCGTCATGTCGCAGGTCGATCTGGCGATGGATTCGTCGCTCGCCTGGGGCCTCTTCGCCGGCCTCGACGCCGCCTTGGCGATGACGCTCCTCTATCACCTGGCCTGCCGCACCGGCGACCTGCTCGCCCGCCAGTAGCCGCCGGTCAACGCAGTAGCCGCGGGTCAACGACCCGCCGGAGCGGCGAGCCAGACGAACCACCAAGGCACGAAGGGCGCCAAGACGCACCTAGAATTACCAGGGAAAGGGAAGAGCGAACGCCAGGCGACGAAGCCGGCCCTTCCCCTTCCTTGGTACGGCTTGGTGATCTTCGTGTCTTCGGGTAATTCTTCGCGACCCTAGCTGACGGCGAGAACAATCGAGCAGGTTATAGCTTGCTTTTGGCCGCTCAGATCGAGATAATGAACATTCGTCCACCGAACTGTTCTTTGGCAACTTGATCGCGAAAGCACACGGCCAACTGGCTTTACTTCGAGGCCGGCAGCGTCGCGATACGCGCCTACGCCAACGCCGTTGTCCCGTCGATGGCTGCGACAAAATCGGGCACTGTCGCCCCATCTGTCGCGACAGAGGCGACAGCAGGCTCGTTCGTCATCGACGCAATTGGCTTCCAGGAAATGACTTAGAGTCGATCGCCTGCTGTCGCCAAAAATCGCTTGATCGTCAAGTGCCAAGCGACGACTGACGACAGCCGGCAGAGTCGAATGCGGGAGAGGCTCCCGCCAAGCCGCCATTGAAAGTCTGTGGGCAATGCCCAAAAAAATCTGTGAGAGAGGTTTCCAATCCCGAAGCGACGCGACGCTGTCGCGACAGAGACGACACATTGCCGGCTCGGCGTCGACGCAAACGGCAATCGAGAAACGACTTAAAGCCGATTGCCTTCTGTCGCTAAAAATCGCTTCGGCATTGTTCGACGACAGGCGACACAAGCAGCGCATGGTCTCGACATACTACATCGTGACCATTCTCTTCCTTGGTGCGTCTTGGTGCCCTTCGTGCCTTGGTGTTTAGTATTTTCCGGCCGCCCCGGCGGGTCGTTGACCCGCGGCTACGAATCAATCGGCGTCGCCCCCGGCGGAGGCGTCCCGCCGCCGGCGCGGACGTAGTCGCTGCGATTGTGGGCGTACTCGGCCGCCGACGGTAGGTCGTCCGATGGGACAGCGTCGGCGGGCTGTTGGGATTTGTCGAACAGCCGCTGCAAGAAGGGACGACACCAACCGCAACCGGTGCCGGCGCCGTAGCATTCGGCCAGTTGACCAACGCGGCGCGGACGCTCGATGCGAATGTAGTTCTCAACCTTCCGCCGACTCACATGGAAGCAAAGACAAAGTTCGTCGTCGAGTTCCATCGTATGGCTCTTTGGAAAGACGGGGGATGAACCACGAAGGCGCAAAGACACGAAGGAAGCACGAAGAAAGGCAGATTAAAAAACGTATACGGAAGAGATTCTTCCTTCTCGACGCCCGCAAGCAAAGTTGATTTCCGTTGTTAAACGCTCTTCGTGCGTACTACGTGTCTTAGTGCCTTGGTGGTTATGTATTCCTGCATTCTCACCCGAGGCAAAGCGACCGACACTCGACGCAATCCGCAAACTCACCGCAGCTTCGCACAGCAGAGCAGATTTTCCTAGCTAGCATCATGCGCGAGCCCTGCGGTTGCGGCAATCTCTTCGCAAGCCGAACGGCTTCGGCGGCCGATCATGTAGGACGTGCAGCTTTCGCGACCGGGGGCCATGCCATGCGCCGTCCTGGTCGGCGGAGATCAGATTCGCTCCCACGCAGTGGCGAGGAGCGAACGGCAGGGAGGCCGATGAGCGACATGGATTGGAAACGACGACGCCCGCGGTGGCCCTATTGGGTTGCCTTGGGAGGTCTGTTTTTGTTGACCTTGGCCGCTCCGTGGTCGTGGCACCGGACGCGCAGCGCCCGGCTGCGCGCCGCGGCGGATGCCAAGTCGCACGCTCCGGAGGGCGCC
>JBGSMO010000142.1:0-1922 GCA_041740115.1 Pirellulales bacterium | reverse complement strand
AGACGTGTGCTCTTCCGATCAGACGCCGTCCGGAAGGCCGCCGTCGAAGAGCGAAAGGCGATGCCACCGGTCGTGCCCGGCTCGGTCGAACGCCGTATTGCCAATGAAGCTCCGCGTCGCGATTGGCTCGCCTGGGCCGTGGCGGCCGCGGCGCTGGCCGTGGCGGCGTTCTCGTTCAGCCGCCAGCCGAATCTCGGCGAGGATTCGCCGATCGCACTGCGATCGGAACTGCTCGCCGCCGCGAAGCGCGATCCTGGCAGCGTCTTTGAAGCCGATTGGACGAAGACTGAAGACCCCGCTGCCAAGGAAGCCAGTGGCAAAGTGATTTGGTCCGACAAGCTGCAGCGCGGCGTGATGGAATTCAGCGGCCTCGAATCCAACGATCCGAAGCAGAATCAATATCAACTCTGGATCTTCGACGCCGATCGCCCTGAAGCGACCCCAGTCGACGGCGGCGTCTTTGACATTCCCGCCGGCAAGGAGGAAGTAGTAGTTCCGATCGACGCCCGCCTGCCGATCAGCAAGGCGACGCTCTTCGCCATCACGGTGGAGAAGCCGGGCGGCGTCGTCGTCTCCGATCGTAAGCGACTGCCGCTGCTCGCCCCCGTGCCGAAGGCAGACGACGAAGCCGCTGAAGATTCGTCATCAGCGGAATCAACCGAGCAGTAGAGCAAAGCGATGCTCCATCCGCTTGCAGCCCCGGGCTCCGCCCGGGGGTCGGCTTCCATTCCGGTAAACATCGTCGCGCGTGGTGCTACCCCCCGGCGAAGCCGGGGGCTGAAAGCACTTGATGCGTTCTAAACGCTGCGATCATCATTCAAAAGAAGCGCCAGCGCCGCTTGATACTCTTCCGGCGTATTGCAATTGAGCAGCGACCGCAATTCAGGATCGACGCAACGCAATTGCTCCCCCGGCAACTCCTTGAGCCGAAACCCTGACGAACGCAACGCTCTCTGCAGCGTTGCCCCTCCCTCATCAAGCGTCGCTCGCAGCGCCGCCACGCAACTCGGGCGGTAGACGGCCGTCAACGGATGCAGCCGCTCGCCATCGCCGGGAACCACCGCATGAGCGCCTAGCTCCAGCGAAGCGAATAGCTCCTCGACAAACGCCGACTTCAGCAATGGGGCGTCACATGCGCTGACAAACGCAGCCGAGACATTCGCCGGCAGCGCCGCGAGTCCCTCAATGATCGCCGGCAGCGGCCCCTGATCGGCGGCACGATCACGAACGACGGTCGCCGCCCATGGGAGCGCAGGCAGTTCCTGCTTCGCCGCCGCGACGAGAACCATCTGATCCCGCGGCACTATCTCAGCGATCAGCCGCATCGTGCGCGCGAGCAGCGTCTCATTGCCGAACGGCAACGACGCCTTGTCACGCCCCATGCGCCGGCTGCCGCCGCCGCAGAGAATCACGGCGCCACGGCGTGAGCAATCGGTTTCGTCAGCAGTGGTCACCGGCGCAGTCCAGCGAGAGAATCATTACACTAGAGCGAACACGATCGGCTCGCTCCCAATCACTCATTGTGTGCCATGACGCTCCGCTTGACCAACCTCGCCGACGACCAAATCCCCACTGAGTTCACGGGGCTGACGCCTGCTGCACTTGCAGGGATGTCGCTGGCGGAGATTCAACGACTCAACATTCGTCGCGGCAATCGCGAACTCTCGCTAGGGGAGTTGTTCCAAGTCAAAGGCGATCCGAGCAACCAAGAGTGGCTCTTGGAAGGCAATTGTCGCCAAGTCCATGGACTGGGCGCTGGGATGGATGCCGGCATGATCGTCGTCGACGGGCCGATCGGCCGCCGCACGGGCTTCAATATGCACGGCGGACGGATCGAGGTCCGCGGCGACGCCGGCGACTGGCTCGGCGCCGAGATCCGCGGCGGCGCGATTCGCGTCCGGGGTGATGCAGGCTCCCACGTC
>JBGSMO010000191.1:0-26070 GCA_041740115.1 Pirellulales bacterium | reverse complement strand
GCATCGATCGGGACCGTCGGCGCACCGTTCGTCGGCGTCACATCGGCGCCGGCGATCAGCGGCCTGGCCGGTTCGTCGAGTGGCGCTTCGACCGGCGTCGACGGATCGATTGGCTTGGCGGGCGCCTCAACGTCGTCGAATTCAGTCACGGCAGCAGGCGTCGTGTCTACAGGAATCGGCGCCGCGGCCTCTGGTTCAGGCTCCGGTTCAGCCTGCGCGAGGAGGGCAGGGGCATCAAATGGATCGGGCGCCGCTTTGTCCGCGGGCGGCTCCGGAGCTTCAACTTCGGCGCTATGCTCCTCCTCCTCTGCCGACTCCGCATCGAGCGGCGACTCCTCGGGGAGCGTTGGCGTCTCGTCGTCCGACGCGGCGATCGCTTCGAGCTCAGCCGGCAACAGCGCGACTTGAATCGGCGGCCCGTACCCAGGCCCGCCGTCGGCGCTGCCGGTCACGATCTGCACCGCCGCGGTGAGGCAAGCGAGCAGCACATGGACCCACAGCGAGAGGATCGCGCACTTCTGCCAAGACTTGATCTCGCGCAACTTCGTCCGCAGCAGCCAGACGATAGCGATCGTCATTGCCAGCAGACCGACCCAGATCACGATCCAGACGGTCGGCAGGTTCAGCAGTGCGGCAAGCGGCGTAAAGTCGGCGGGCATGGCTCACCGCCTTCCGTTGGCCGCGCCTTGCGCGATCCGTACGCTGACGGAGAGTTGACTGACGCCCGCCTCCTTACACGCCGCGAGCGCATCGGCAACGTGCTGAAACTCGCAGCCGGCGTCGCCGAGGATGACGACGCTGGTAGCCGGCTGCTCCGCCTTCGCGGCGGCAAGCTTCGTCGTCAGTTGCTCGAGCGTCACGTCCTCGCGATCGAGCGCGATCCGCCCGCCGGCGTAGACGGCGACGCTGCGCGACTTCGGCGCCGCGTTGGCGGCGTCGGCCTTGGCGACCTCCGGCAGTCGCAGGTCGATGTCGCGCTGCTCGTCGCTGAACTTCGCGGCGCACATGAAGAAGACGATCAACAAGAAGACAACGTCGATCATCGGCGTCAGATTGAGCGCCGGCAGTTCGTCTTGTTGGGTCTTGAGAGGCATGAAGACATTTACCGCAGAGAACACAGAGAAAGGGAGTTAGAGCTAAGCGGAGCGCCTGTCATCCTGAGCGGAGCGAAGGATCTAGCTGATCAAACGAGCTTCCAGATTCTTCGCTCCGCTCAGAATGACTTACTTCTCTGTGATCTCTGTGAGCTCTGTGGTGAGTTGTATTCGCTTACGCCGCTTTTCTGGCTTTCGCCGGTCGCGGCGGACGGTTGCGGCGATCTTCGAGTCCTTCCGCCGAGATCAGGTGAACCAGATCTTGTCCCTGGCGATCGATCTCCATCACGAGCGTATCGACGCGCCCGACGAAGTAGAGGTGTAAAATGAGCGCCGGAATCGCGACGCACAGCCCCGCCGCGGTCGACATCAGCGCCGTGCCGATGCCGCCGGCGAGCAGTTCGGGCCGGCCCATCGCCGAGCTGCCGGCGATTTCGTTGAACGCTTCGATCATCCCCCAGACGGTGCCGAGCAGGCCGAACAGCGGGCAGACCGTCGAGACGCCGTTGATCACGCGGAGGTATCGTCGCAACGAGTTGCCGGCGCGTTCTCCTTCATCGAGAATCGCCTGCTCGACCTCCACCGCCGGCTTACCCCACTTGCGAAGCGCCGCGGCGAAGACTTCGGCGACCAGGCTGGAGTTCTCTTCGCAGAGCTCGAGGGCGCCATGGCGATCGACGGCGCCTTCGCTGATTTGCAGCAGGAAGCGCTCGACGAACAGCTTCGGCACGACCCGACTCCGTCGCAGCGCCATCGTCCGTTCGAAGACGACGAGCATCAAGACGAATGAGCAGACGATAATCGGGATCACCAGCGGTCCGCCGGCGATCAGGATCTGCCAGAGGCTGGTGGTGGGGATCGCTGCAGCGGCGGTTGGAGCGGCGTCGACGGTCTCCTCTGCCGCAAGAGCGAGCGACGGAGCGAGCGCCCCGACGGCGGCCGCGATCGTTGGCGACCATCGCGATGGTGCGAGCATCAGCATCTGCTGCAGTCGTTGCATGTCCCTATCCTGCCTGACGCACAATAGCCTCGACCAATTTGGTCGAGGCTATGGCGGTGATGAATCTCTAAGCTTTCGGAGGCGACTAGGGGCCGTAGGGGCTCCCCTGTCCGGTGTCGACGTTGCCGACCATGTGCAGATGGTTATGGTCGACGTAGATCACCTCGCGGGCGTCTTCGTCGCGGAGGGTGTGCGGCACTGGCCAGCCGACGCGGCGGACGTCCTCGTAGTAGACCGTGCATTTGTAGTGAGCATGATGCTGCTGCGCGGGTCCGATCAGCGGATAGACGCGCGGCGGATCGATGTAGTCGGCGATTTTCTCTTTGACGATGCGAACGTTGTTGCGGTTTCGCTCGAACAAGAGCGGCACGCCGCCTTGGACAGGCCGAGCCTTTTCCATGGCACGCATCACTTCGTCGTCGCTGGGCGGATCGAGCGCGACGACCTCGGCGCCCGAGGTGATCGGGCCCAAGATCGGGGCGCGATCATACCGTTCGTGGTTCCAGAACTGGTCTTCATGCTTCTTCTGCTGATACGCCGTGATCGGGATGGGAGTCGCCATCCAGCCCAAGCTTGGGCCCAGCGTGGTGCAGCCAGTGCTCCCCAGAGACACCAGGGCCATGGCGATCAGCAACGCGGTTGGGGCGGTGTTACGACGCATCCTGCTAACCCTTCGATGAGTGGTTCGACAAGGTCTTGGTCCGTTCGATGCGAGCGAAACCAAGGCGAACGACCGCGGCCCACTGACCCATGCGGTCTCTTCAGAGAGTGATATCGTGTGATTCTGGGTAGAACTTGCGGGATATTCCGATTGAAGCGAGAAAAAGTTGCGTCAGACGCTAGCAGCACGGTGATGTCATTCTGAGCGGAGCGAAGAATCTGGGATCTCGATGGAGTCGCCAGATCCTTCGCTCCGCTCAGGATGACAGTTCCAACAAAAAAACCCCTGTCGACCGCATTCGGTCGACAGGGGCGGAGGCATTCCATGCAGATCGTCAGACCACGCGGACGTTTAGTGGCAATCCTTGCAGTCCTTGAAGTCGAGCATCCACCAGCCGTCGTCCCATTCCAGCGTCACCTTGCGCCAACCGAGCGGCACTTGCGGGTAAGGATAGAACGGACCGATGTACGGCCAAGCGGAGGCCGAGTATTGCTTCGGATAGGTGACGGCCGCGTAGTTCGGGTGAGCGGCGTAGCTCGGCCACGCGTACCCTGGCATCTGCGGATTCTCGTAGTTCACCGACTGACCAGCGGCAGCGGGCACGGGGCCAGCTCCCATCGGTCCGCCCATGCCCATCCCGCCGCCCGGTCCGCCCATGCCCATTTCCATGCCAGGCTGTCCGCCCGGAGGGCAGTAACCGGCAGTCTGGACGTTCGGACCCATCGTGCGAGCGTACGGCAGCGGGGCGCCAGCATTGCCGGCAGGCTGCTGAGCAACGCGCCGCATCTGCGGGACGTTGTTGGCGACCGGTTGTTGATACTGGCCGCGATCTTCGTAGCCGCCGGCAGGCTGAACGGCTTCGTTCGCCCGGCCGCCCTTTACGTCGAGCTTGCAGATCACGCGTTCGACCCCTTCGCTTTCGCGAGCGATCTGTTCGGCGATCTCCTTTTGCTCGGCGCTCGTCACGGAGCCCATCAACCACGCGACGCCATTTTGGTATTTGACGCCGACGCGGTAGTCTTTGAGATGCCCACTCTCTTTCATGTTTTGGGCAATTTGCTGTGCGATGGCGCGGTCGCCGGCTGTTTCAGCCGAGACGCGGCTCACGGGCCCCCACGCCAGCGCGGCGATCGCGAGGCCAAGAATCACTTTTCGCATGGTCCCCCTCCTGGGATAGTCTTTTTGCTAGCGAGCCGGAGTTCCCCTCATGGGTTCGCCGTCGCCAGCCTTTGTCTCGTTTGGCTTGAACGAAGCACGGGACTAGCCGAGCCGCTAAAGCGACTCGGGAACGGGCGCATCGCGACGTCGCGCAGTTGTGGGCGCTTCCCCACGGCGCGAGGCTCCGTCTGGATACAAGTTTCGGCAGGAGAGGGCGCCGAAAGGGAGTCTTTTTCCGATTTTGCGGGTGATTCGGAAAATGCCGCCGGAAGACAGTGGGCGGGGAGAAACCACCAAGACACGAAGGCACGAAGGAAGACACCAAGAAGAAGGAGGGGGCAGAGTCAATCAACAGTGTGACTCTCAGCTAGCAATTCCCACACATTTTCTTCTTCGTGCCTTCGTGCCTTTGTGCCTTGGTGGTTCGTATTTCTTGAGAAGCTCAAACGGGCTCGTGCTGTTGGCAGCGGAAGTCGGCGACGGCGACGACGATCATTGCGGCGAGCGTCGCGCCCGAGATCGTCCACAGCGGCCAGGCAAACTGTTCGCCAGCGAGCGTCGCAACGGCGACTCCCGCTAAGCCCACGAGAAACGCGCCTTGCAGCGGGCCCTCAGCGGCGGTGCTGGCGTAGACGCGGACCAGGCAGGCGACGATCAATCCAAACAGGTGGATGGCGATCCATCCGACTTGCAGCGAGCTGGCGTAATCCATGAGTCGGCCGAGAATCCGTTCTCGTTCCTGTCGCGAGGGCGGGCGGGGTTGAGCGCCAGTGACACACGGCACGGCGGGAATCGTGTATTGCGATCGGCGTGCCAATCGCGCGGGAGCGAGTTTTTCCGAGCCCTTTGCGGACTTGGAGTGAAGCTTTTACAACTGCGGGGAAAGTAGCGGCTGCTATCGCGCGGCGCGGTCGAGCTAATCGTCACGGCCACCGACAGTAGCGGTGGCCGTGATGCGATCAGCTGCGAACGATGGACGCTCACTTCGCCGGCGCGGCGTTGGCCACGCGAGATTCCATCAGCTTCTTGATCTCATCTTCCAGTTCGGTGATCTGGAGATTCGTGCTGACGACCCGACCCTTGTCGTCGACGACGATCGTCATCGGGAGCGTGATGATTCCCATCTCGTTGGCCAGTCGGCTCTCGAAGCCGCCCGGTTCGAAGAGCTGCTTCCAGCGAACGTTCTGGTTCTCGGCGAGGAACTTCGTCACCTCGTCCTTCGAGTAGTCGAGGTTCACGCCGATCACGTCGAACTTGGCGCCGCCGTACTTCTTGAAGAGGTCGGCGATCGTTTCAGCCTCGGTCTTCGCGGTCGGCGACGACGACGACCAGTAGTGGACGAGCACCACCTTGCCGCCGTACTGCGCGAGGTCGACTTCGCCCCCTTGCAGCGCTGTTCCTTTGAGCGGGATAGTCTTGCCGGTCGAGGTGAGACGCAGGATCGCGCCTTGGGCTTTGGCGGCGTTCGGGCTCTTGCCGAAGTCGGTCACCAGGCGGCGATACCACTTCTCGGCCGCTTCGTTGTCACTGTTGAATTCGCTCGCCATCGAGAGCTGCAGCAGCGCCTCGGCGACGTGGTCGCCCGTCTTGTGCTTGTCGACGAACTCCTCGAGTTGCTTCAGCCACGCCTCTTGAATCTTCGCGTAGTCGGCCTTCGGTTCGGCGATCGCCTTGCCCCAGGCGGCTTGCATCCGGCGGAATTCGACATGCGTCCGCAGGTCGTCGCTCGCCTTGTCTTCGGCCAGCTTCGCTTCGAATTTCTCGAGCCGTTCGATCCCTTCCGGATAGCTGCCGTCTTGCACGGCGAAGCTGATCATATCGGCCATTTGCTGCAGCCATTGATCGCGTTCGGCCGGTTCCTTGGCGATGCCGGCGAGTTGTTCCAGCAGGTCGGCGCGCTGCGAGTTGAGCGCCGGCTTCTTGTCTTCAGCCGCCGCGGCGAGTTCGTCGTCGACCTTTTGGATTGCTCCGATCAGCTTCTGCATTTCCTCAGTCGGCTCGCTGCCGGCCATCTGTTCTTGCCCCGGTTGCGGCTGCGGTTGCGCGCCGGCCGAATCGTAAAAGAAGCCGGCCAGCGCCGCGTTGCCGCCGCCGAGCGCGGGACCGTCGATCAGCTTCCACGCGCCGTCGACGTTGACCATGCTGCCGATCTGCACTTGCTGCGGCTGCTCGCCCGCCAGGACCATCGCCCAGACGTCTTCGTAAACGGTGAGGTCCTTCGTGCTGCCGCGCGTGCCTGCCGGGACAGATCCGGGACGCAAGCCGCCGAAGTCGGCGAACTCAGCTTTCGCGTCGATCTTCCCTTCGCCTGCTAGCTTGGCGAACGCTTCGTGCGCTTCGGCGATCCGCGCCGTCAGCTTGTCGTTCAGTTCCTTCGACAGGCCCAGCTTGCTCACGTCGTCAGCCGTCAGCAACAAGCGGTTAAAGCGGGCCGCGTCCTTCGTGCGGAGGGCGGCGATCACTTCTTCCGAGGCTTCTTCAGGCGAGATCTGCTTCCACGCGTCGAGTTTGCCGTCTTCGTTCTTGTCGAGGCCCCATCGCGAACCGCCGGTATGGAACCAGCGATACTGGTCGGCCTTGCCGTTGAAGTTCAGGTCGGCGTCGCGATAGACCTCGAGGCCGTTCTTGTAGTAGCTCCAGGTGTCGACGACATTGTCGCCGTTCGAATCGGAGAACTGGCGAAGGATCACGCCGTTCGGATCGCGGACGACCCAAGCGGTGATCTTGCCGATTTTCTCGGGGTTGATCTTGCAGGTTTTGGCGGCGTCGGCCGAGGGGATATCATATTCAATCCCCGGTTGGACCGGCGCCAGCTTGAGGGCGTCTTCGGCGGTGGGGGCGGCTGCTTGCACCGAGGAGGCAAGAGATAGCAGGCCAACGGCGAGCAATGACGAACGGCCAAAGGTAGGGGAGGGCATGCCTGGGAATCCTTCAGGTCGGGAAACAGTATCGCCGCCGCGGAACGGGCCGCCCGCGGACTTACGGGGTTTATAGTGGCGATCCGGCAAACGAGGCCAGACCGATTGCCAATGGAAGCGTCAAATTCAGGCTGTTTTCTCGTTGAAAGTTACGCGGTCGGAGCGGTTGGGGACTTCGGAAAAGGGCGGCCGAGGCCCCTTTGACAGCGACCCGCGACGACCTAGAATATGGGACTTGCTTGCATTTGCCGCCTGTTCGCTGGGGACCGCCAACGCCCCGACGTGCGAAATTGGGGCGGCCTCTTTTATGCGGGCGCGTAGCTCAGTTGGTTAGAGCGCAGCCCTGATAAGGCTGAGGTCCCAAGTTCGAGTCTTGGCGCGCCCACTTGCTTGCTGGTTCAAATTGACGACCCCGTGGATGGATCATCCTCGGGGTCGTTTTTTGTGCGCTCGTCTTTTGTGCGCTCGTCGATTGCCCGGCTGGGCCCATCCGTCTGAACTTTCTGTCGCGAGGAGGCCCTGTGTCGCTTGAGCGAATATGGGCGACACAAATCGTAAGCTCTTGGCGGGGAGCAGGTTGCGCCGCGGGGCGGGGCGACGGGGCTTTTGGTCGTCGCGACGATTTCTGTCGCCAGCCTGTCTGTCGCCGATGCGATTATTGGCGACAGAAGTCGTAAATCGTTTAAGGGCTTCGGGTTGCTGCGTGCGCGGACGTAGCCGCGGCGTTATGGGCGGCGACATCTCGGCCGTGGAGCGAGCGGCGAGTGCGCTCGCGTGGCGTGACGACGAGGAAAGCGCCGCCAAGTTGCGCGGGGTTGGTCGAGATGTCAAAGAAGGGCTGCGACGTACGCGGACATTGCCAGCCGTTGCGGCGTGAGCGCAGCTTAGCATGACGGGCCGCGGAGGTGGTGAACTATTCTTGGCCGCCTTTGCGCATGTATTTAGACCCACGGCTCCCCGTGGGGTAACGCGACGCGGGGGAGACGTCTACCGGCATGGCGAGCGACCCCCCAGCGGAGCCGAGGGCTGGAAAGAAGATCGTAGGGTAGGTGATTCACCCGCCTTTGACGCACCTATGCCGTTCTCGCGTGGCGGCGAGCAAACAGCTTCAATAGTGCAAGGTGGGTGCGAGCACCCACCATACGCAGTCGAAAAAGTGCAATCCCCGCAGGCTTTCGTTATAGTGTCAGTCTCGACCTCGCGGCGCTGCGCATTCAGACGAAGCGCCCTTGCAGGCCAGATCTAGTCTCCTCATCCAACTTTGCGGATCGCGCCATGAAGTTCTTTGGTGATTCAGCTTGTCCCACGCGCCTGCACAAGCGGCGTCTTGGCCGGGCGTTGCAGTTGGAGCGGCTGGAGCCGCGGCAACTGATGGCGGTGACGCCGCTGATCACCGAGGTGATGGCCTCCAACGGCGAGACAATAGCTGACGGGGACGGACAGTTCTCTGATTGGATCGAGATTTATAACCCGACCGATCAAGCGATCAATCTCGCCGGCTGGCATCTATCCGACGACGTGGATGAACTGGCCAAATGGACCTTCCCAAACGTCGCGCAGTCGGTGCTTGAGCCGGGGGAGTTCCTGATCGTCTTTGCGTCGGCCCAGTTGACGGCCAACTATATTGATCCCGCCGGGTATCTCCATACGAACTTCGCTCTCAGCGCAGACGGCGAGTATCTGGCTCTTACCGACGCCAGTTCCACGGTCGTATTCGACCTCGATGTTCCCGCACAGCGCCGCGACGTTTCTTATGGCGTGATGGAGAACGTTAACACGCTCACGCTAGTCGGCGACGGCAACACGGCTCGCGCGCTAGTGCCGACGACGGGCGCGCTCGATTCTCCGTCGCCCGTCGTTGCACCTCATTGGGTGCAGCCGAGCTTCAACGACGGCGGGTGGTCGGCCAGCGTGAGCGGGCCCGGGGTCGGCTTCGACCTTGGCGATACGCCGCCGCCGGTGATTCCCAACGGCACGTTGTTGCCGGAGGGATTGATTGGCGCGGACTTCACTGATCCCGATGAGAACGGCGTGCCCAACGGCACGATCTTCGCGGGAGGTTTTCCTGGTTCGCCGACGGGCGAAGAGCCGCCAAAGGGGCTCGACAACACGGTTGCGACGAAGTGGCTGGCGTTCATCCCGCAGGGGACCTATTACGGGTTCCGCTTTGCGAACGGCCAGAAGCAGGCGGTGAACGCCTACACGATCACTTCGGCGAACGACGCTCCCGAACGCGATCCGTATTCCTGGACGCTCAGCGGCTCGAATGACGGCGTCAACTATACCGTTGTTGATACTCGAACGGCTCAGGATTTCGCGGGTCGATTCGAGACGCGGCTCTATCAGTTCAACAATTCGACATCGTACGAGTATTACAAGTTCGACTTCCTCACGGAATATGGGGCCACCGGCCAGAATCAGCCGAATTCCATCCAAGTCGCCGAGATGGAGTTGATGTCGATTGGCGGCGTCGATTTCAATCCGCTGATCAATTTGAACGTCGGTACGCCCTGGTTGTCGGCTCAATCAAGCGTCTATCAGCGGATCAAATTCAACGTCGACGATCCGGCGTCGCTGGCTACGTTGCGGTTGGAGATGCGGTACGACGACGGCTTCGTCGCGTATCTGAACGGTCGTCTCGTCGCTTCGTCGAAGGCTCCGGCGACGCTGAACTATCTCTCCAAGGCAACGGGCGAACGCGAAGATTCCGATTCGCTCGAGCCGCAGGGCTTCAATCTGAGTCCTTACCTAAGCGATTTGGTCGCCGGCGAAAACGTGCTGGCAATTCACGCGCTGAACTTTAGTAGCACCAGCCCCGACTTGCTTTCGCGGCCGCGGCTGATCGCTACGGAGCTGATCGACGATACGCTGCTGCCCGTCTTCATGCCGACGGCGACGCCGGGATTGCCGAACGCCGCGGGGTTTGAGGGGATCGTCGCGGCGCCGCAGTTCAGCGTGGCGCATGGGTTCTATGACGCTCCGTTCCAACTGACGATCAGCAACCCGACGGCGGGAGCGAGCGTCTATTACACGACGAACGGCCTGGAGCCGACGCCGGAGAACGGTCTGCTTTACACAGGGCCGATCAATGTCAGCGCTACCAGCACGATTCGCGCGCAAGCATTCCGTACCGGGTACCTCGATTCGACGATGGCGACGAACACCTATCTGTTCGTCAACGACGTCGTGCGGCAGAGCGTGCAGACGACGCTGAACTCCGGGTTCCCCAGCAGTTGGGGGGGCAGCGCCGCCGACTACGGCATGGATCGCGACGTGATCGGCAACTTCAATACGGCAGGCAATCCGATTGGGGGCGATCTGTACGGCGGCGCCTACGCGGCGACGATCAAGAACGATCTGCTGGCGATTCCAACGATGTCGCTGGTGATGGACCTCGACGACATGTTCGGGCCGAGCGGCATTTACTCGAACCCGACCGCCAGCGGTTCGGCTTGGGAACGCCCCGTCTCGGTCGAGCTGATCAATCCCGACGGGACGCCGGGGTTCCAGATATCGGCCGGCATTCGCATGCATGGCGGCGCCTTCCGCTCGCCGGGGCTGAGTTCGAAGCATTCCATGCGGCTGTTGTTCAAAGGCGAGTACGAAGGGAACACCAAGCTGGAGTACCCGCTGTTCGGGGAAGATGCGGCGACGTCGTTCGACACGCTGGTGCTGCGGATGGATTCGAACGACGGTTACGCGTGGGACGCGGCGGGGTCGCGAGCCCAGTACGCGCGAGACGAGTTCGGTCGGCAGTCGCAAGCGGCATTGGGGCAAGTCTCGTCTCACGGTACGCGGGTCCATCTCTACATCAACGGCGTCTACTGGGGAATCTACAACCCGGTCGAACGTCCCGACGCGTCGTTTGCCGCGAGTTACTACGGCGGCGAAAAAGAGGAGTGGGATGCGATCAACAGCGGCTCCGCGACCGACGGCGACATGACGGCTTGGAACACGCTGGTGTCGCTCTCGCAGGCGGTCGCCGCCGCCGGCAACGAATCGGCCCGCACTGCCGCGTATATGAAAGCGCGCGGCCTCAACGCCGACGGCACCGACAACCCTAGCTTTGAAGCATTCGTCGATGCGACCAATTACGTTGACTACCTGATGGTCAACTTCTTCATGGGCAACAACGATTGGCCGCACCGCAATTGGTACGCCGATCGTCTGCGCGGTCCCGAGAGCCAGGGGTTCGTCTTTCACATGTGGGACGCTGAAACCACGATGCGGATGAATTCCGACCTCAACGTGAATCGGCTCGGCGTTTCCGACAACGCGGCGGCGCCTTATGCGGGGCTGAAGGCGAGCCTCGAGTTCCGCACCCTGTTTAGCGATCGCGTGCATCGTGCATTCTTCAACGGCGGGCCGTTGTCGATCGCCGCGAACGTTGCGCGCTATCAGGAGATTTTGGGGGGGCTCGACGAAGCGATCGTCGCCGAATCGGCGCGCTGGGGCGATATGCATCGCAGCACGCCCTACACGAAGGCTGATTGGGTCACCGAATCGAACAGCGTTATCAGTTACCTCAACAGCCGCGACGCAATCTTCTTGAACCAGCTGCGCAGCGCGGGATTGTACTCGAACGTCGTGGCGCCGACGTTCAGCCAATTCGGCGGGCAAGTGCCGGCCGGCTTTGATCTGACGATATCGGCCCCCGCCGGCGTCATTTGGTACACGCTCGACGGCTCCGATCCCCGCGCGATTGGCGGCGGCGTGAAGCCTGGCGCGTTGCAATACGCGGGCTCGCCCGTCGACCTTCCTGGCGGCATGACCGTCAGCGCTCGCGCCCTCAACGGGGGCGTCTGGTCGGCTCTGAACCAAGCCGAGTTCTACGTCGCCGCTCCGGCCAATGCGACGAACCTGCGGCTGGTCGAGTTTCACTACAATCCCGGCGCTCAACCCGGCGTCGCCGACGCGCAGACGCTGGAGTTCCTTGAGCTCCTCAATCCGAGCGCGCAGATTGTCAGCCTCGATGGCGTGCAGATCACGCAGTTCGCCAACGACTCGTACCAATTCCCCACGGGCCTCACCCTGGCGCCTGGACAGCGGATCGTCGTCGCACGCAACCCGTCGATTCTGCTGGCGACTTACGGATCGGGAATCAACGTCTCGCCGACGGGATACGCCGAAGCCAATCTTTCCAACGGCGGCGAGGGGATCACGTTGCTCGGCGCCTTGGGGCAGACAATCCAGACTTTCACCTACTCAGATTCAGGACAGTGGCCTGCGGCCGCCGACGGGCAGGGGAAGTCGTTGGAAATTATCGATCCGTTCGGGGATCCCACGGCACCGTCGAACTGGCGCGCCAGCTTCTACCGCGGCGGTTCGCCAGGGACGAGCGGCGACGCGCCGACCATCGCCGGCGACTTCACTGGCGACGACCGCGTCGACGGCAGCGACTTCCTCACTTGGCAGCGAGGCTTCGGCAAGCCGGCCCTCACCGCCGCGGTGCCCGACGGCGACGCCGACGGCGATCGCGACGTCGACTCCGCGGACCTTGGATTGTGGCGAACGAATTTCGGTACGGTTGCGCTTGCGGCGCCTGCGCTGCTCGCGGCTGAAGAAGTCAGTGCGACAAACAAGGCTGTCGCCGAATCGTTTGCCTCGACCCACGCGCCGACGGTCGACGGCCGTTGGGCCGGAATTGCCTGCTTGGAAGCGGACCGACGGGAGTCTTCGCACAAAGCGGCGTTCGCACGATTCTGGAGCGTGGAACCGGCGGAAGATAATGCGTCGACGGGGCGTGCTCGGCTGATTCGACTTCCAGAAGCATTGATGGGAAGTCGGCACGTTGGCCTGTCTGCGGATATTCCCTGCGATGAATTGACTGCCGCCGACATCGCTTTTGAATCGCTCACAGAGCCGGGATTGGCGAACTCCGGCGCAGGCGTTCGTTTGATCAACCTACTTTGATCAAGCGAAGCGTTTCGCAAACCTGCCGTGCCGTCTACCCGCTCTACAGATTCACTTCGAATCGAAAGCCGGCGACCATTGCGTCGCTGTATAGGCCGCTGGGAGTCGTAATGTACTGCAGGTCGGGAATGATGGAGAACCAGTCGTTTAACCTGGCCTTATAAAAGACTTCGGTGGCGATTTCAGACTCCTGGCCGGTAATAGCTTCGAGTTGCGGGCTGAATTGAATTTTCGAACATCCGACGCCGCAGGTGTCGACGTCGCGCCCCTGCAACAGGCCGGTGTAGATCAGGCCGCCGCCGATGCCTTGTTCGACTTGATTGCGATCGGAGGGCGCCCAGCAGTATTGGAAGAAGACGCCCAGGCCCTGGTCGTCGGACTCCTCCTCGGTGACGAGCATCCGGTCGATCGTGGCGTAGAAGCCGTAGTTGTTTTCAAAGACGCCATTGCCGTCGACGGCAACGGTGTCGCTGCTTGATCCCCAGGCGCCGCCGCGGACGATGGTGAGGGGCGCCTCTTCGCGGTCGGCGAAGGGAAGATAGTCGGCTTGAGCGATGAAGAACATGCCACGGTTGGTTGTGGAGACCCACCACTGGCCGACGTCGCGACCTTGGTCGTTCACCGCGCCGCCGAAGCGCCACTTTTCGTGCGGCTGAAAGAGGGCGGTGACGCCGAGCGTCTGGAAAGGCCAAAAAGGCATTGGGATATTGGGAAGCGTGACGAACGACGAGTTGATGAAGTCGCTGCCCAGATCAGCGAAGGCGAAGTCGTTATTCGGATCGTGGCGACCGGCGCGCACAATCAGCACGTCGTCGCCGAAGGTGTGGCCGTACCAGTATTCGCCCAGTTGCGTCAGCCATTGGTGCTTGGGGCTGGTGTCGATGTTACTGTAAAACTGGCCGTCGCCGACGAACTGGGGCGTGAGCGTGGTCCCCTGGCTTTGCTGCATGTAGACGTAGAGCTCGCCGCCATCCCACCAGTTGGCTGCCGCGGCATCGAGCCGGAGCGCGAGATCGAGATTGCCCCGGTAACGCGTGGCGCCCTTCGTACTGATGCCGCCGCGGGTGTTGTTGAAGACTTCGCCGGCATAGAAGTACTCGGCCGAGATCGGACCAAGCTGATGCCATGGCTCGCCCAAGAGCGTCTCGAGTTCCTCGGTGTCTTCCTCTTCCGCCTCCTCTTCGGCGTCGTCTCCCCGAGGTTCGAGCTCGGCCGCTTCGTCACCCGACCGAGTCGGCCTGCCGGGGACGGGTTCCAGGTTGGTCGGCTGGTTCAATTCGGCCGCGACGTCGGTCGGGTCTAGGCCGGGGAGGGCTGACGGTTGCGCGGAGGCGTCGGAGGGCGACGCTAAGTATTCCTCGACACTGAGGAGAGGCGTCTCGGCCGTTGATGCCGACGAGGGGACTTTGCCGGCGTATGCCGGGCATGCCGAAAGCAGGAGCGCCGCGACGGCCCGTCCCAAGTTCTTCATGGCGATTGATCCGTCGCTGCAACACGCCTCGTGCCACGGCTTCTATGAGTGTGCATCGGACGGATTGGGGCGCTGGCGGACGTTCTCTACGGCAAGTAGCGGTTGGCGGACGTATGCCGATCGTACCGCTTCGGTGCGTACAACCGCATCTGACGCCGCAGAGGGTTAACGGCCCTGCGGCCGACGTACATTTTTCAAGGTTCCTTGACGCGATTCCTCGCGCCATGGGGGTCCTAAGGCGGATTCTTTCTCTTTCACTGAGCTGACGTCACATGTCATTGCGCAGACGGGTAGCCGCCCTGTTGGTGGCGCTGTCGATTGTTCTGGTGGCGATTATGTACGCCGCCCAGGAGTTGGTCGTGATGCCGACCTTCGTGGAACTGGAACGGACCGGCGCCGAGCGCAACGTGAGCCGCTGTTTGGAGGCGCTCGATCGTGATCTACAAAGTCTTTCGAATACGACGAATGACTGGGCCTCTTGGGACGACACCTACCGTTACGTTCAAGACGGCAATCTTCAGTACGAGACATCCAACCTGGTTGACGAGTCGTTTTCCAACGCCCATCTCAGCTTGTTCTGCTTTCTCGACCTCGACCGGCGCGTGCGTTGGGGCGCGGTGCGCGACCAGGAGACCCTGGAGGAAATCGACGTCCCCGACCTATTCGCCGCGCTTGAGGACGTATCCAGTCCTATATCGACTCACGATAGCATTGACGGTTCGGCGACGGGCATTTTCGTGACCAGCCAGGGCCTGATGCTGCTGGCGTCGCGACCGATCATTACGACCAAGCACCAGGGCCCGATTCAAGGGACGCTCATTCTGGGCCGGTTTCTGAATGAAAGCGAAATCAAGAGCCTTGGGGAGCGCACGCAGGTCAAGCTCACGGCTTGGACCATTGGCCAGTCGGACATGCCGGCGGAAGCGAGTCGAATCCTGGACGAGTATCCGGTCGCCCAGGCGACTCATATCGAGACGTTGGATCAAAAGACGCTCCATGCCTATCGACTGGTGAACGATGTCTACGGCAAGCCGGCGATCTTGTTGCGCGTCGACGTTCCGCGGGAGGTGACGGCCCAAGGCCGGGTGGCCGCCAAAGTGGCGACCGCGTGCAGCCTGGTCGGCGGCGCCGTGACGCTTGCCGTCATGTGGATTCTCTTGCAACGCGGCGTCGTTGATCCGCTTCGTCGCGTGGTGGATCATGTCGTGCAGGTCGGTAAGACCGGGAACCTCAAAACGCGACTGGGACTCACTCGGCCTGACGAAATTGGGACGTTGGCCAATGAATTCGACCGCATGGTCGAGCGCCTTTCCGAGTATCGCAAGAAAGTGCTTGATTCGGCTCACCGCTCGGGTATGGAAGAAGTCGCGTCGGAGGTGTTGCACAACGTGGGCAACGCGGTCAACTCGGCCAGTTGCAGCGTGGAGATGCTGCGCGAGCGGCTCAGCGAATCGAAGGTCGCGGGGTTGGATCGTGCCGCGGCGATGCTGCGCGAGCAGGCTCCGCGCGCCGGCGAGTTCTTTACCGTCGACCCGCGCGGACCCAAGCTGATCAGTTACCTGATTGATTTGAACGAGGCGTTGCAGCGAGAACAGGTCAACCAACAGGCCGACGTCGATCGCTTGTTCGAAACGGTTCGTCACATTCGCGACGTCATTGCCGCGCAGCAGAGCTACACGGGGCAGTCTGAATTTCGCCAAGAAGTCGCTTTAGCCTCGATGGTGGACGAGGTTCTCTTGCTCAATCGCGAGCAACTGCAATCTAGCCATGTTGAGGTTGAGGTGGATCTGCCGCCGCTGCCCGATTTGCGTCTGAACAAGAGCAAGAAGACGCAGGTGCTAGTCAATCTGGTGCGCAACGCCATTCAGGCGATGCAAAATGAAAACGCGGGCCCCCGGGTGCTCACGATTTCCGCGCACTTGATCGATGAGACGGGAATCGAGATTGTAGTCGCCGATACGGGCCATGGCTTCGGCGAAGCGGTACGCAAAAAATT
This sequence comes from Pirellulales bacterium, assembly GCA_041740115.1. Taxonomy (GTDB): domain Bacteria; phylum Planctomycetota; class Planctomycetia; order Pirellulales; family Lacipirellulaceae; genus Lacipirellula. The sequence goes on along the minus strand of JBGSMO010000191.1, from coordinate 9,859 downwards.
GTTTGCGCACGGCTTTACGACGAAACCGAATGGAAACGGCTTTGGACTGCACTACTGCGCAAACGCCGTGCAGGGCGCGGGCGGCCATATTACGGCGGAGAGTCCAGGGGCGGGCTGTGGCGCGACGTTTCGCGTTCGTCTCTTCGACGTCGTGTCACTGAGTCAAATCGTCACAGCGTAAGTCACTTCCAGCACTTCTCTTTGGTAGACCGCGTTAGCAGAGAACCGATCACGGAAGCTTGCCATGATGCCATCCATCACCGAGTCCTGCTTGCACTGGCCGGCGCGTCGCATCCTATTGGTTGACGACAACCCGGAAATCCACAAGGACATCATGGGGATTCTGCGTCCGCAGCAAGACAACCCGTTGGCGATCGTCGAGGCCGAACTCTTCGGCGACGTCGTCGCGCCGGACGAGCGCAAACGCGCGCCGGTTCAATATGAGCTCGAGTCGGCGTTTCAAGGCGAGCAGGCGCTGATGATGGTCGAACAGGCGCTGCGCGCAGGCCGGCCGTATAGCATGGCCATCGTGGATATTCGCATGCCGCCCGGCTGGGACGGCATCGAAACGATTGAGCGTCTGCGTCAAGTCGATCCCGCGTTGCAGATCGTCATCTGCTCCGCCTACTCGGACTATTCCTGGAAAGCGATCGACGAACGGCTGCAGGCGACCGACTGGCTGCTGATACTGAGAAAGCCGTTCGAGCACGCAGAGATTCGCCAACTCGCCAGCGCCCTGACCGAGAAGTGGAACCTCGGCGTCAAAGCGTCGCTCAACCTCGAAGCGTTGGAGGAACTGGTCAAGGATCATGCCTTGGCGGTTCAGCAAGCGAACATCGAACTTGAAAAGCGCAACGGCTCGCTGGCAGACGCCAACGATCGCCTTTCGCGGGAAATCCATGCGCGCCAGCTTGTCGACGCGGAGATTCGACATATCGCGTTTCATGATGTGCTGACAAGCTTGCCCAATCGCGCTTTTTTGATGGAGCGATTGAACGAGTGCGTCGACCGCGGCAAGCGCCAAAAGGGGTATCGCTTCGCCGTGCTGTTTATTGACATCGACAATTTCAAGCTGGTGAACGATAGCTTGGGGCACCGCGCCGGAGACCAACTATTAACGCAGTTCGCCTCGGCCATGCTTGGCGCAATGCGCACCATGGAAGCGTCGATTCGCCCGTCGCACGACACGGTCGCCCGCTTGGGGGGCGACGAGTTCGTCGTGCTGCTCGACGATATTCGAGACAGCGACAACGTCATGAGCGTCGCTCGTCGGATTCAGCAATTGGCGTGCTCGCCGCTCGACGTCGGAGGTCGGCGCATGACGCCGAACATCAGCATTGGAGCAGCGATCAGCCAGAACGAGTACGATGACGGCATCGACGTGTTGCGCGACGCCGATACGGCACTTTACCATGCCAAAGAGCAGGGCAAGGGAAAGATCGCCGTGTTTGATCACGCGATGCGATCCCGAGTGCTGGAGCGTGCCGACGTTGAGAACGACCTGCACCTGGCGATCGCGGATCAGGAATTCGTCGTCTACTATCAGCCGATCGTCTCGCTGGCGACCGGCAAGATCGTTTGCCTGGAAGCGCTGGTCCGTTGGGAGCATCCCACGCGCGGGCTCTTGCCGCCCGACGCCTTTATTCCGGTCGCCGAACAGACCGGCATGATCCAAGCCATTGGCGAGCAAGTTCTCGAACAAGTCGCCAGTCAACTCGGCGAATGGCGCGCCACGGTGCCCCAGGCCGCCAATCTCTCCGTCAGCGTTAACCTCTCGGCGGCTCAGATCGTGGGCAACCAACTTCTCGATCAGATCGATCGCTGCCTCGAGCAGTACGGACTGGAGCCAAGCTCGCTAAGAATTGAACTGACGGAAAGTACCGCGATGCGAAATCCGGAACTCTCCAAGCAGATTGTCGATGCGTTAGTAGCGCGCGGAATCGAAGTCTATCTTGATGATTTCGGCACAGGGTATTCGTCGTTGAGCACGCTCCACACGCTTCCCTTTGCGGCCATTAAGCTCGACAAGAGCTTCATTGCGAGTTCGGAAACTGACGCCGATGTGGCGATGACGATTCGAGCCATGGTGATGATCGCGGAGCATAGAAACATGCGACTGATTGCCGAAGGCATCGAAACTTTCGAGCAGGTGACGACCTTGCGCGGACTAGACTGCGAGTACGGACAAGGATTCTTCTTCGCCCGACCGCTGTCAGCTCATGCCATCGGCGAGGTGCTTGGAAACGGCTCGGCGTATACGTTGCCTAGCGACTTGGAGCCGGCCTTTTGCCATTGAGACTGAGGGCCGGGGGGATTAACCCCCCGGCTCGCCTGTGATACGGCTCGCCTGTGATGCGGTTCGCCGTTAGGGCAGGTCGCGGACTTGTTTCCAGGTGACGATCTCGACGCCGGTTTGCTTCACCGCTTCGATGAACTCCGGATCGGTGAAGACCTGCCGATCGGTGTTGCGGATTTTGCTGCTGCTGGTGATCGCTTGGAGTTCGGCGTCGTCGTAGCCGCAGTGGATGATGACGTAGCGGACGCCTGGGCCGGTGTCAGCGATGGCCTTCAGATACGCGGCCTTCTTTTCTTCGAGCGTGCCGTGGTCGTAGAGCTGGGTCATCGTATCGAGAACGGGGAGGTTGTGTTCTTCGAGCGTCTTGATGAGCTGCAGGCCGCGAGCGCGGATCGCTTCGTCGGGAACCTCGCTGCCGAGGTCGCGGAGGAAGAAGACGGGGACGTTGAATTCGACGCCGAGCTTGACGTAGACGACGATCAGATCGGGGCGGCTGACGACAGCGCCCATGTGGGTGTCGAGGTGGGTGACGGGGACGCCGAAGTCGAGGGCGCGTTGGATTTGGGCGCGGAGCTCGGTTTCGACGTCGGCGGCAGTGGCGCTCGCGGCGACCTCGCCGACGTTGTCCCAGAGGTAGCCTTCGCGGTCGACGAGGCTGGGGACTTTGTCCCGGCCGGCGACGGGGCCCCAGCGGTAGTTCTGCCACTCGCTGTTGAGCGTGAGATGAATGCCGAAGTCTTTTTCGGGGTGGGCCTTCGCGTAGGCGGCGATCTCTTTGAACCAGGGGCAGGGGACCATGATGCTGGCGGAGCTAACGATGCCTTGCTCCATCGATTCGATGGTGGCGCGGTTGACGGAGTGCGACATGCCGGCGTCGTCGGCGTGGATGATGACGCAACGCTTGGCTTCGTTGGCAGGTTGCGGGGCGGTGTCGTCGGCGTGGGTTTGGGGAGCCATCGCGATGAGGAGGGAGAGGGTAATGAGTGAACGGTAGAGAGAGTTGAGGGTCATCGGCGATAAGGTGAGTAGGTGGTTAAGTGAGTAGGTGAGTAGGCAGCTATTGTAGCCACCGATTGAAGGCGGGGGCGAGCATTTCGGTCTGCGGGAAGCTAGAGAACTGCAAAGTTCAAAAACTAACCGCCAAGGAAACCAAGAGCGCCAAGGGAATGCGGGGAGGAATTGAACCACTACGGCACGACGAGAAGACAAGGGAAAATCACAACTATGGACCCGCCGATGGGCGCGAATAAACGCAGATGAAATCTAATGGCGTTCATCTGCGTTCATCGGCGGTTTCATCATTCGTGTATTTCCTTGGCGCTCTTGGCGTCCTTGGCGGTTCAATAACGAAGCAAATTTACGGCTTCCTGCTTACGGAAATGCGGTCCCTTTGGTTCGAGTGGGGCATCGATTAATCTGGGGGAATGTCGAACGTCACGAATATTGCCGGGTATCAGTTCACGCCGCTTGCGGAACTCAAGCCGTTGCGCGAGCGGTTGTTGCGGCAGTGTAAGGAGTGGGGACTGCGCGGCACGATTCTGCTGAGCACCGAAGGGACCAATCTGTTTGTGGCGGGGGACGATGCGGGGGTGGAGGCGCTCGTCGCGGAATTGCGGTCGTGGCCGGGGCTGGGCGACTTCACGCCGAAGGTGAGCTACAGCGACGAGCAGCCGTTTCGGCGGATGCTCGTGCGAATCAAACGGGAGATCATTGCGTTTGGCGTACCGGGGATTGAGCCGGGGCGGCGGACGTCGCCGAAGCTTGCGGCGCGGGAGCTGAAGCAGTGGCTCGATGAGGGGCGGCCGGTGACGCTGCTTGATACGCGGAATGACTACGAGGTGCGGATCGGGACGTTTCGCGGGGCGAAGACGCTGGGGATCGATCATTTTAGGGAGTTCCCGGCGGCGGTGGCCGAGTTGCCCCCGGAGCTGAAGCGGCAGCCGATCGTGATGTTCTGCACTGGCGGCATTCGTTGCGAGAAGGCGGGGCCGTACATGGAGCGCGAGGGGTTCGAGCAGATCTTTCAGCTCGACGGGGGGATTCTCAAATACTTCGAAGAGTGCGGCGGGGAGCATTACGACGGCGAGTGCTTTGTGTTCGACCAGCGCGTGGGCGTCGATGCGAGTTTGGCGGAGTCGGAGAACGCGCAGTGCTATCGGTGCCTGGCGCCGCTCACGCTGGCCGATCAGCGGGACCCGCGGTATGTGCCGGAGCGTTCTTGCCCCTACTGTTTTCTGACGGTGGCGGAGCAGCTTGATCGGACCATTGTGGAGCGCGAGGCGACGATTGCGCGGGCGACGACGCCGCTGCCAGGGAGCGAGCCGTACGACAACTATCGGCCGATCAGCATCTCGGCGAAGTACGACGGCTGCCGGATGCTCGACATGCTGTGCGCGGTGTTTCCGCATTTGGCGCGCGAGTATTGGGAGGAGCGGTTCGCGAGCGGGCTGATTGTGGATGACGCGCGGCGGCCGGCAGCGGCGGACCGGGTGGTGCGATCGGGGGAGCGGTATCTCAACCGAATGCCGGCGATGAGCGAGCCGGCGGTGAATGCGGACATTCGAGTGCTGTATGAGGACGCGGCGATCGTGGTGATCGGCAAGCCGGCGCCGCTCGCGCTGCATCCTTCGGGGCGGTTTAATAGAAACACGCTGCAGTCGATTCTGAACGCGGTCTATCATCCGCAGAAGTTGCGGCCGGTGCATCGGCTTGATGCGAACACAACGGGAGTGGTGGTGCTCGCGCGGACGCGGGAGTTTGCGCGACAACTGCAATCGCAGTTCGCGGCGGGAGGGGTGGAGAAGCGGTATGTGGCGCGGATTCAGGGCGTGCCGGCGGCGGATGAGTTTGCTTGCGATGCGCCGATCGGGGAGGCGACGACGGATTTAGGCGCCCGGGCTATCGATGAGGAGGGGCAAGCGGCGCTGACGACGTTTCGCGTGTTGCGGCGACTCGAGGATGGGACGTCGCTCGTCGAGGCGACGCCGGTGACGGGGCGGACAAATCAGATTCGGGTTCACTTGTGGCATCTCGGTTGGCCCATCGTCGGAGAGCAAGCGTATCTGCCGGCGGGGCGGCTGGGTGAGACGCAGACGCATGAAGTGGAAGACGCGCCGCTTTGTTTGCATGCGCGGGAGATTGCGTTCACGCATCCCCTAAGCGGGGAGCGGGTGCGGTTTGAGTGTGCGGCGCCGACGTGGGCGGATGATTTCATTTCAGCCCCTGGCTCCGCCAGGGGGTAGCACTACGCGCGGCAAAGTCGACCGGTATGGTGGCCGACCCCCTGGCGGAGCCAGGGGCTAAAAGGCGCAAGCTCCGTTCACACTTTCAAGAAGATGCGTTTCTTGTAGAGCACGTAGAGCAGCAGCCATTCGACGAAGACGAACGCCATTGCGCCTAAGAGAGCTTGGTACGCCCCGGCGTGCTTCAAGGCGCCGCCGAAGAAGAACTCGGTCGTGTATTCGAAGTCGACGAACGCCTGGGCCATGTAGATCAGGATCGAGTTGCTGCCGATCACGATGAAGAAGAATGCCCATTTGCGGAATTGCCAAACGTCGATCACCAGATAGAAGATTGCCAGGAAGATGAGGCTCCAGCCGGCGCAGTGAAGGACGAAGGAGCTTGACCAGAGGTTCTTGTTAATCGGGAAGTCAAAGTTCCAGACCCACGCGGCGACGAGACAGACGACGCCGGCGACGATCATGAACGCTGCTTTCGCGTAGCCGCTGAAGCGAGTTGATTTCAGCAACGTGCCGGCGAGGTTGCCGGCGAGCGCCGTGGCGATGGCGGGGATTGTGCCGAAGAGTCCTTCAGGATCGCGGTCGCCTTGGTACAGGTGACCCGGAATAAGTTGGCGATCGACCCAGTCGGTGAGCGTATGCCCTGGCGAAAGATCTCCGGCGCCGAAGCCGGGGACGGGAATAAACCGGAGCGCGGCCCAATAGCCGATCAGGATGCCGGCGATCCAGATTGCTCGCGCACGGACGCCAAAGTGGAGCGCGATCAGCGCGGCGAACATGTACGCCAGGCCGATGCGGCCGAGCACGCTGGGAAGTCGCGTGTCGGGCCAATTGAATTCCAGCAGGCCGTTGTAGATCATCCCGAACAGGACGAGGATGAGGCCGCGGATGATCGAGTGCCGCACGAGTTCGCGCTTCGTGCCGCCGTCGGCGAGCCGTTTCTCGAACGAGAAAGGCATCGCGACGCCGGCCATGAAGAGGAACAGCGGAAAGATCAAATCGTAGAAGGCGAAGCCATGCCACTCGGGGTGGTGCATCTGGCCTGCGAGCCAGACGAGGACCGACCAACCGGTGAGTTCCGCCGCGGCGTGCGCAATCTCTTCGCCGCCGATGATCCAGAACATGTCGAAGCCGCGCAAGGCGTCGAGGCTGATCAAGCGTCGGTTAGCGGGCGGGGCGGCCTGGGGAGCAGCAGGTCGCGGCGGGGCGTCGGGCATAGCACCGTTCATTCGCAAGGGGAACGCTGCGACCGCAATGGTAGACGGCCGGGGAGCTAGATTGTGACTGGTCCCGGCGGCGAAGAGAAGAGAGATTGGCGCACCGGCGCCCTGAGGATTGCGTCCGTCGAGTTCGCATCGATGGCCAAAATGGCGCTGCTCGCGTGGGGTTTCGTTATGGTAGAATAAGCGGACCTCTTTTCTGCTTCCGTCATCCGGCCACATGACGCTTCATCGTATGCCGACTGATCCAAGCCAGCCGCTGCGGAAGACGTTGCCGTTGATGCGCCGACGAAGCCCGGCGCGTTGGTTCGCGTGGCATCTCGCGGCGTTGTTGACCGCGTCGACGTTCGTCGGCGCTTCGGAAGCGCCGCCGTCGGCAGCCGATCTGGAATTCTTTGAGAAAGAAGTTCGTCCGCTCTTCGTGGCGAACTGCGGCGAGTGCCACGGCGCCGACGAGCAGTGGGCTGGGCTACGGCTGGATTCGCGTGAGTCGTTGCTGGGCGGGGGCGAGTCGGGGCCGGCAATTGTGCCGGGCGATCCTGAGAAGAGTTTGCTGATTGCCGCGGTTCGGCAGACGGGCGACTTGCAGATGCCGCCCGACGGGAAGCTGGCTGATGAGCAGATCGTCGTATTGGAACGGTGGGTGGCGCTCGGCGCGCCTTGGCCGGACGGCGATGGGCTGGCTGAGGACGAACGAGCCGCGGCGCAGCGGCGGCATTGGGCGTTTCAGCCAATTTCGCAGCCGACGTTGCCGGAGGTGAGTGATGCCGGTTGGTGTCGTTCGCCGGTGGATCGGTTTATTTTGGCGGCGCTTCAGCAGCGAGGGCTGAAGCCCTCGCCGCCGGCGGATCGGCGGACGCTCATTCGTCGCGTCTCGTATGACCTCACTGGCCTACCGCCGACCCCGGCCGAGGTGGAGGCGTTCGTTCAAGACGAAGACCCGGAGGCGTACGCGAAGCTTGTCGAGCGGTTGTTAAGTTCGCCCCACTACGGCGAGCATTGGGCGCGGCACTGGCTCGATGTGGCGCGTTACTCCGATACCAAGGGATATGTTTACGCGCGCGAAGAGCGGATCTTCGTCCACGCGGCGGCGTATCGCGACTGGGTGGTGCGGGCGTTCAACGAAGACCTGGCTTACGACCGCTTCCTGCTGCTGCAGATTGCCGCGGATCAGGCGGCGCCTGATGATCCGGCGTCGCTGGCGGCGATGGGATTCCTTACACTCGGGCGGCATTTTATCGGCGTGAACGTCGACATCATCGACGACCGGATCGACGTCGTCTCGCGGGGGACGTTGGGGCTGACGGTCGCGTGCGCGCGCTGCCACGATCATAAGTATGATCCGATTCCGACGGCGGACTATTATTCGCTGTTCGGCGTGTTTGAGAACTCAGCCGAGCGACTCGTACCGTTGCCGACGACGAAGCGCGACGACGAGCAGAGCGTTGAGTACGACAAGGAACTGCAGTCGCGTAAGCAGAAGCTAAGCGAAGGGATGGCGAGCGCCCGCGAGGATGCGACGACGCGCGTGCGCGAGCGGTTGACGGAGTATCTGACGGCGCAGCTGGAGATCGCCAAGTATCCGGACGAGGCGTTCAATCAGGTCTACAGCAAGGCCGACATGATTCCGAAGTTCGTCCATCACTGGGCGGCTTACCTGCGCCGCGCAGGTCGAGCGAACGACCCGATTTTTGTGCCGTGGAGCCGGTTTGCGGCGCTCTCGGCCGAGGAGTTTGCTGCAAAGGCCCCTCAGATTGCGAATGAAATCGCGGCGGCTGGCGACGAGGTTCATCCATTGGTGCGAGCGACGCTTAGTCAGCCGCCAGGGTCGATGCGCGAGGTCGCTGAGCGTTATGCCAAGCTGTTCCTGGAGATCGAACAGCAATGGCAGGAGTTGGTAAAGAACGCGCCGGCGGATGCGAAGCCGGAGCGCCTTCCCGATCCTGTCGCTGAGTCGCTACGGCAAGTAATGTACGCGCCAGGCTCGCCCTGTGTCGTCCCTGACGAAGAGATCGTCTCGAATGAGCAGTTCTTCGACACCGACACGATCAATTCGCTGTGGAAGCTGCAGGGCGACGTCGAGCGGTGGCTCAACGAATCGCCCGACGCGGCGACGCATACGGTGGCGATGCTCGATCGCGCGACGCTCAACGAGCCGCGCATTCTGCGTCGCGGCAATCCGGCGGCGAAGGGCGATGAAGTGCCCCGGCAGTTCCTTAAAATTCTCAGCCCGGCGGAACGGCAACCATTCAAAAAAGGGAGCGGCCGGCTAGAACTCGCCCAGGCGATCATTGCCCCCGAAAATCCGCTCACGGCGCGGGTGTGGGCGAATCGCGTGTGGGCGTATCACTTCGGCGCGGGGTTGGTGAAGACGCCGAGCGATTTTGGGCTGCGGGCGGAGACGCCGAGCCATCCGGAACTCCTTGATTGGCTGGCGCAACAACTGCTCACCCGCGGGTGGAGCACGAAGAACCTTCATCGCGAGATCGTGCTCTCAGCGGCGTATCAGCAGGCGTCGATGCCATCGCCTGGCGACGATGCTCAACTGGCGGCGATGGAAGCGGCGCGACTGGCCGATCCGGAGAATCGACTGCTGTGGCGAATGAATCCGCGGCGGCTCAGCTTCGAAGAATGGCGCGACACGATTCTGCAGTCGTCAGGCGAGTTGGATCTGGCGATCGGCGGTCGGGCGAAAGAACTCTTTCCGGCGCATGACAAGAACGTGCGACGGACGTTGTATGGGCTTGTCGATCGACAGTTCTTGAATCCGGCGATGCGAGTGTTCGACTTCGCCAATCCCGATCTGCATATTCCGCAGCGGAGCGAGACTACCGTCTCGCAGCAGGCGCTGTTTGCGATGAACCACCCGTTCGTCGCGGAGCAGGCGCGGGCGCTCGTCGCGACGGTGGAGGGTGAGGCGACGGGCGATCCGGTGAAGTTGGCGTCGGGGCTGTATCGCGCCGCATTCCAGCGCGAGCCGTCGGAATCGGAACGGCAAGCGGCGCTCGACTTCTTGGCCGCGACGGCTGCCGAGGCGCCGAGCGGTCCGCCGGCGGAGACATTGGCCTGGTCCTACGGCTACGGCGAAGTGCTGGCGGCCGAGG
>JBGSMO010000188.1:0-5804 GCA_041740115.1 Pirellulales bacterium | reverse complement strand
GCTCGTTTACTCGATCATCGACGGCGACGCCGCCGGCGCTTTCGCCATCGACCCGAGCGGCCAACTGACCATCGCCGACGCGACGCTGCTCGACCTCGACTTCGAGCATGGCGAACAAGTCGCCGTGCTGACGGTGCAAGCGACCGACGGCGTCAACGCGACGACGCAGACCGTGACGGTGACCGTTCTCCCGCTAAACGACAACGCACCAGTATTCTCAACGGAACAGTTCCTCGCCGTTGAGGAGAACGCCGTCAACGTCGTCACGCTGACGGCCGCCGACGCCGATCTGCCGAGCCAATCGATCGTGCTGACGATCATCGGCGGCGCCGACGCCGCCCTCTTCTCGATCGTGAACGTCAACGAACTTACGCTGCTGGCCGGGCTCGATTTCGAATCCGCGACCGATTCCGACGCTGACGGCGTCTACTTGGTCGAAATCCAAGCCGACGACGGGCAAGGGAGACTCGCCACGTTGACCCTGTCGATCACGGTAACCGACCTCGACGAAACGCCGCCGCCGCTCATGGCGCTCGGGCGATCCCCGTCGCCGGAGGAGATCGACTCGATCGACGAAGCGTTCAGCGACGCCGAAGCGTTCGCCAGCGCCTTCGAAGCCGCGCTGCTCGTGTAACGACAAATCAGCCTTTGCTCATTGCTTCGCCGGTCGCAGTTTGTCGAGCGGCAGCTCCTGCCGGAACGCCACATCCCCGCCGACGCCGATCGCCTCGAGCGTGATCTTCGGAGCCGGCGCCTCCCAATCGATCTCAATCAGCCCGAACGTCGGCTTCGCATAAGCGATCGGGCTAGTCCGGTGCGTGTTCACCGCCGCCGCCCAGTCTGGCTCGCTGTTCGTCAGCCCGCTCGAAGTGAAATCGACGAACGGGTAGGGGCCGTCGTCAACCTTCGAGATCTCCGAAAAGTGAACGTCGCCCGAGATGAACAACACCCCCTTGGCGCCCGTCTTCTCGATCAATTGGTAGAGCCGCTCGCGCTCGGCCGGCGCGTTCCCCCACGACTCCATCCCCTTCTCGTCGGCGATCACCTGGATGCTGGAGGCGATGATCCGCACATCGGCCGGTTGCTTCAGTTGCTCTTCGAGCCACGCCCATTGTTCCTCGCCAAGAATCGTCGCCTCGGGATCGTCGGTGGGCACGTACCAGCCGACGAGGTTCAGCCGCTGCTTCTCTTCGTCCGATCGCTTGTCCCCCTTCATCCGCGTCTTGAAGTATCGGGTGTCGAGCAGAATCACCTGCACCCGCTTCCCCTCAGGCCCGAACGTGTACGCCCCGTAGATTCCTTCGCGCGAGCGCCGCGGCGAGTCGGCCGGCACGCCGAAGAAATCGAGCATGATCTGCTGCGACTCGACCTTCTTGGGATACCAACTCCCGCCATCGTTGACGCCGAAGTCGTGATCGTCCCACGTCGCCAGCACCGGGCACGTCTTCAGCAGTTGCTGATACCCCGACTTCGCGCCGAGCTGCGCATACTTGTCGGCCAACACCTGCATGTCCTCGGTGTCGCCGTAGATGTTGTCGCCGACAAACAGGAACAGATCCGGCTTCGCCGCGATCACGTCCGCCCAAATCGGCTGGTCCTTCCTCTCCGACCCGCACGAACCGAACGCGATGCGCTGGAGCGTATCTGGCCGCGATTCCTCGGCGGCAAGTCTGTCCGTAATCAACGCGCTAGAGACAATCGCCAGCGCCGCCAGCTTTGAAATTGATGTTCGCATGTGATGAACCCAGCTATGAAAAGCGAAGTAGGAGAATAGAGAAGCGAAAAATAGCCGAATTCATTAGATCGGAAGGGCCTTGTGGCCGCAATCGCCCGAACGGCGCCTGGGGGTGGCATGTCGTCGCGGAGCGTCGACATGCTGCGGCGATTGTCGCCATCGCTTAAGGGTTCGACACGCTTACGCTAGCGCGAAAGCGTGCCACCCTCCGAGTCCCCTCACGGAGCCTTAGCTGCTGCCCTTTTTTTCTGCAACCGAAAGTTGATCTCCCGCGGCTGATGGGGATAGACGATGCGATCCAAGTCATTGATTTCCCAGTCATCAATGCCGTTCTCAATATCCGCCGCCAACGCCTCTCGCGGACGATCGCTCATGTACAGGGGGTGTTCGTCGCGCTCTTCCGGCATCTCCCAACCATCGGACATGGCGTAGAACTGAGCGGATTGTATGCCGACGCCCATCGGCGCCGAATCACTAGCTTCCCTTAGCAACCCTGCGCCAAAGTAGAGTCGATAGCGTCCCTCGTCATCGGTTTTCACGCTGCCCCCTCCCCACAGCGTGCCGATCCCTGTCGCCGCCTTCACTTCCACGCCCGCCAGCGGATTCCCTTGATCGTCAGTCACGACGCCAAACGCCGAAAACGGAAAGCGGCGTTCAATTTCCGCCTCGTCGAGCCGCCGCGGCGGCAACGCGATCTCGACCGTTTGCTCGCCAGGATGAATGGCCACTTCGACGCGGTCGGCCAGCGGCGGATACTCCACGAAATTGTTGACCGCGGCGTACTTGCCGAGCACTTCAACGGAGTATTTCCCCGCCGGCAGCGTTCCAAATCGCACGCCGCCGGCGTCGTCAGTCCGTTCGAAGAAGTTGCCGCTCCCATGTCCATGAACGATCGGCATGTCAGCCGCGTCGCGCAACCGCAGCGCCACGCCGGAGATCGGCTGGCGCGTCTCGGCGTCGACGACGCGCAGTTGCAACTGGACGTCGCCGCTGAGCATCGTCATCTCAGCCGTCTGCTCGCCTTCGCCGTCGAGCGTGATCACGTCGCTGACGGCGTACGGCGTGGGATCGGGAGCGGCGGCTTTCGAATCGTACGAAACAGCGGTCAAACGATAGCTCCCCGCCGGCAACTTGTCGAAGTGAAATTCCGTCTCGTCGCGGCCATGCCGTCCATCGTTCGGCTGAGCCGACCTAATCCGTTCCCAGCCGCCAGGCGACGCCCCATCGTTCCAGATTACGTTGCGATAGAAGCCGAAGTCGGTCGTGTTGCCGGAAGGCCCCGACGCCGCATATCGCGGCATCGCTGCTCCCTGATTGGGATCGCGCCACAAGGTCAGGTAGACGTTCGTTAACGGCGCTCCTTGAGCCGACTTGACTGACGCTTTAAGCGTCGCGCCGCCGCGATCTTTCGACTTCGTCTCTCCTTTCGGAGCATTCGGCTGGATCGACGCCGGCGCTTCCGGTGACGTCCCAGGCTCGCTCGGCGCTTCCGCATCCGTCGCCTCGTCGGACTTCTGCAGCACGGCGAACACCGCCTTCGCCCCCGGATAAAATCCCGTCGGCATGAAGTCGTCGTCGGGACTATACGGTCGGCCGACCTCGGCATTGTTCTTCGGCACCTGCGCCGTCATCCGAATCACCCCGGCCGTTCCTTCACGAGTTAGATACAGGAACGAGTCGCCGTCGACGGCGTGATCAAACGGCGGCATGATCTTCCGCTGCGGGACCATCAGCTCTACCGGTCGGGATAAAGGATACCTCCGCATTCCTGCCGCCGGCCGTTTCAATTCGCGAAGCTCGGGCGGAGTAATCTTCCACGCCTCCGCGTCGAGCGGCTTCAAACAATACAGCGGCTCGGATTCGCCCGGCGGAGTGAAGGTGATCCCCATCAAGTCAAAACCTTCCTGGCGAGCCCAGGCAAGCAATTCCGACGAGTCGGCGCCGATCTCGTCGATCGGCGGCAGCGAATCGGGCCAACTACCTTCGCGCATCGTGTCGAGATCGACGAAGCATCGCTTGCTTGATTCATGAACCGACTGAACGATCCATTCCGAACGAACATCCTCCAAGCGCACACCTGGCTCCGACGGCAACTCCTGGCTTTCGGCGCGGGGAACTTCGGCCCGCGGCGGCGGCAGGTTCACCGTCGCATACGCCTTGTCGTCGGTCATCGTCCGCCAGTTCGCTTCCCACCACTCGGCCCACCGCCGGGCAACGCGATCGAACTGCTCCTGCTGCAGCGCGAGCTGCGCCGGCGACTCCGCCTGGCGAACCCAGTTGAGTTCCATTTCGCTGAAATCCTGGCCGGTGAGTTTCTGAAGCGTCAGCGCGACTTCGCGAAACGCTCGACCGTAGGAAAAGTATTCGCCGTCGTCGCTCTTGTCATTGATGTCGTGCGCTCCGACAAATCGCAGTAACTCGTCATGGTCGCTCCCCTGGCCATCGAGCAAGAGTCCATAGTCGCTGCGACTCGGCAGCAGCGTCTTTGGCAACGCCCGAATGAGGGCGGGGACCGCTCGACGGTCGCCCATCGCGCGCAACGCAAACGCGAGCTTGCTGATCGGGTGGTCTCGCTGCTCGGCGTCGAGCGCCGCGACGTCCGCGGGGAAAGCCTCCTCGCGATGGTCGGCCAAGTACTTGATGGCCCGCGCCCAGACCTTGGTCGGTTCGACGTCGGGGCCCTCGGTGAGCACCTTGATCGCGTCAGCGACCGAGTTGATCGGCCTGCTGTTGATGAGCTGGTTCTTTTCTTCCGCGATCCTGAGCTGAGCGATTCTCTCATCGCGCATTCCGGCAACCTTGCGTTGATCCTCCGCTTGGTTGTCGGTCCAGGTATAGTCAATCGCCGGCTCCGAGCGCCGATCGGTCATCGCGTCGCCGACCCGGGGCAGCGCCGACGCAGCAAGTTTACTGATGTCGAACTTCTCGGTGACGTCGGTAATCTCCGTCTCCGAGCGGTAGTACTGAAAACCTTCTCCCGCATGGATGGGATGAACGACGATGCGCTCCGCCCGCATGGGGAACTCAACTTGGGGCTGCAACTCTCGATAGTCGCTGTAGACCGTCAGATTGCCCGGTTCCGTCAGCGGCCAATGGGCGGCGGCGCTGTGCGCCGTTAGCAATTCCCGCACCTTTGCCGGCTGCTTCTCAAGCCAATCGCCGTACTCGCGATCGTCGCGATAGGTTCGCCCTGCGGCTTCCGCGACCAGTTCGGCGACGTAATTCGGCAGCGATTCGCCCCAATAGGAGCGGCTCGTCGCCTTGACGAGCCCGCTGGCTTTCTCGATCCACAGTCGTTCGCTCCGCGCGGGGCCTGCGTAAACGTCGCACTCGACGCCGTCGATCGTCGCCGTCCCTTCATGCCGGTAGCGAGTCAGTTCGGGGGGGGACCTGATATTCCTGCAGGACGACGGCGCCATTGTTCCACGGCAATCGGCCGCCGGCGCCTTCCCAAAACGGAAACTGCGCCGGAATGAGATACTCCATCAACTTGTCGACTGCGGCGTACTGGTAGACGTGCCGATCCGTCGGCGAAACCTCACCCAACCAACCCTCGGCGCCATCCCAATAACGGCTTTGCGTATAGAACCCAGGAGGCGTGCCGGCGCCTACTTCCATTGGATGGTCGGACTGAATGAGAAGTTGCGGGCCGCTCCAGGCGACGGTCATCGTGGAGTCGGCGTTGCGACGCATTTTCTCGTCGACTTGCTTCCCGCGCGCCGCCCACAACGAGGCGAGCGAGCCGTCGTGCGGTTGAAACTGCCCCGTAATCTGACCGGTCCAACTCCTATCGCGCATCGAGATGTGACCGACGGCGTGGAGGCCGAAAGTCCTCGCTCGAGCATTCGCGACGGCGCGGTCGGCGTCCGTTTTCGGCGGCATAAGTTTAGTGAGTCGCTCGACAAGTTCGGCTGGAGATTCTTCGGGCTCATTCGTCCCCGACTCGCTCATTTCGCCCGCTGTTCGCTCGGCAACAGCTTCTCTCAGCTTCTCGTTCGGCTCCGCCCAAACGACGCCGACCGCCAGCACCGCCGTCGCCAGCGCGACCGCCGCCAACCCGCTCCGCGAC
>JBGSMO010000527.1:0-5759 GCA_041740115.1 Pirellulales bacterium | reverse complement strand
GTTGACCCGTCATCGCCGTCACGCACGAGACTACGAAAAACTCCCCGCCTCCAGTGAAGCCCTCATTCAAATCGCCATGATCGGGCTCATGGCGAGACGACTCGCCAATGCGACAAACTAGATTTCAAAACACGTTCTGAGGGCCGAGGATACCGTACATAGTTTCCTCACCTCTCGTTCAGTTAGCTGGCCTTAGCTCTGGAGACATGCCAATATGCGTCGAATCTTCATCGGGTTCCTGCTGCTGGCGGTCGGGCAGGTGTCGCTCGCCGCTCAAGTTGAGCGACAACCTTCCAGGCGCCGCGCCCAATCGAGCGAGCGCCGCGGAAACGTGACGACGGCGATTGACGTGAGCGCTTTTCGCGACGGGATTCATCACTGGCGAAAGATTCGTGATCCGAAGCGCGTCATTCATGTGTTGCCTGATCAACCGAGCTATGGGGTCGAGCAGGTCGACGAGATCGCCGAAAATATGTTGCTTTTTCAGCGGGCCAACGGCGGCTGGCCGAAAGACTACGACATGCTGGCGGTACTGACGCCGGAGCAGGCGCAGGTGATCCGCGAGACGCACGACCGGAACGACACGTCGTTCGACAACTACAACATTCACTCGCAGGTTGACTATCTTGCCCACGCGTACGCCGCAGGGGGCGAGGAGGCGTGGCGTGACGCTTGCGTGCGTGGATTCGACTTTCTGTTGGCCGCCCAGTTGCCGTGCGGCGGGTTTCCGCAGCAGCATCCTGAAGGCGCCGGCTATGCGAAGTTCATCACGTTCAACGACGGGGTGACGATCGGCGTGCTCAACGTGTTGCAGGACGCCGTCTCAGGGGCGCCGCAGTGGGACTGGCTCGACGACGAGCGTCGGCAAGCCGCGGCGCGGGCCGTGGACGCGGGCGTGAAGTGCATCTTGAGTTGTCAGATCAACGCGAACGGCAAGCGGACCGGGTGGTGCCAGCAGCACGATCCTGAAACGCTCGCCGCGGCGCCGGCGCGGACATTTGAGTTGGCGTCGATCTGCCCGCAGGAGACGACGGCAATTTTGCGTTTTCTGATGCGACTCCCCAGTCCGAACGAACAGGTCGTGCAGGCGATTGGGGACGGCGTTGCCTGGCTCCGTGAGACCCAGCTTTCGGGAGTGCGCGTGGAGCGCGTCGCCGCCGAGCAGGAGAAGTATGAGTTTCACACCACCGACTTCGACGTCGTCGTGATCGCCGACGAACGGGCGAAGCCAATCTGGGCGCGGCATTACGAGATTGGCACGAATCGGCCGGTGTTCGCAGGGCGTGATACCGTGAAGCGGTATGCGCTGAGCGACATTGAACGCGAACGCCGCACCGGCACGCCGTGGTATGGCAATTGGCCGCAAGGGTTGCTGGAGACGGAATACCCGCAGTGGCGAGAGGCTCGCGTCGTCCCGCAGTAAAATGTTAATCGTTTGAAGTCGTGTCAGGCTCGATCGCCACTTCAAATCGCCCGCTCGAGTCGGCTATGCCGCGCGGCATCGCGGCGGTGTTGAAGTCGGCGACGATTTCGCCCGCAGCGTTCAGGGCGATGAGGCCGGCCGTCTCTTTCGGCAGCCGTTCGTCAATTTGCACGGCGGTCGCCTCGGCAAGCGTCGCCCGGGCGTAGCGCATCCGCGCGGCGACGTCGTAGCAGACGGCGTTGCGGATGAACAATTCGCCGACGCCGGTGCCAGAGATCGCGCACGTGGCGTTGTCGGCATACGTGCCGGCGCCGATGATCGGCGAGTCGCCGACGCGGCCGAACCTCTTCATCGAGAGGCCGCCCGTCGAGGTTGCGGCGGCGAGATTGCCGTGCGTGTCGAGGGCGACGCAGCCGACGGTGCCGTAGTGGTCGGGTCTCTTCACGGCGGAAGTCTTCTTGCCGCCCTCGGTCGCCTTCTCCGCCGCTTTGGCCTCGGCTTTCGCCTTGGCCTTCTGATACTCCCGGCGCGTCTGATCGGTCCAAAAGTATTCGGGCGGGACAAGCTCCACGCCTGCTTCGCGTGCGAATCGGTCGACGCCGTCGCCGGCAAGGAGGACATGCTTCGTGTCGGTCATCACGCGGCGGGCGAGCGAGATGGGGTTCTTCACCGTCATCACGCCCGCCACGGCGCCGGCGGAGAGGTCGGCGCCGTTCATGATCGAAGCGTCGAGCTGGTGCTGGCCGGTGCCGGTGAAGGTCGCCCCGCGACCAGCGTTGAAGTTGGGGGCGTCTTCCAAGATGCGCACCGCTTGTTCGACGGCGTCGAGGCTGCTGCCCCCCTTGGCGAGAACGTCGCGACCGGCGCCGAGGGCCTGTTCGAGGCTGGCCAACATCTCGGCGCGCTTCTCGGGCGACAAGTTTTCCCAGCCGCCGGCGCCACCGTGGATGGCGATCGCATATCGCGGCGGTTCCGCCTCAACCGTCTGAGCGGAGATCGTCGACGGCGAACCGCACGCGAGCAGCGCCGCGACCAAGAGCCACGGCTTGATTCCCCAGGAAACATTTTTCGTCATGATTTTCATCGCGATTGGTAGTGAAGGGCGCCCAAGGCTGCAGCATAGTGGAGCGAAATACTCGTCGCCAGCAAAAACATGAGACGATCAACCATGAAAATATCGCTACGCGCCGTCGTTCCGGTCGCCGTGCTGATCATGCTAGTCGGCGTTGGCGCCGGCATCGGCATCGGCGGCGTTTGCCAGGCGGCCGAGCAGGCCAATCCCATCGTGGCCGAGAATCAGCACGAAGGCGCCCTCGATTGGCAGTTGACGCGCGTCCGCGTCGATGGCAGCGGGTTTCGTTCGCCGTGGATCGAAGGCTATTGCTCGCGGCAAAGCGTGAAGGCGGGCGAGTCGATCGAGATCATGGTCTCGACCAATCCCCCGCAGAAATTTGAGATCGAAATCTTCCGCATGGGCTTCTACGGCGGCCGCGGGGCGCGCCTGATGACGAGGCTCGGCCCGTTCGATGGCGTGACGCAGCCCGATCCCGAGAAAGGGGAAAAGAATCTCCACGAATGCCGTTGGCCCGCCGCGACGACGCTGACCATCCCTGGCGACTGGCTGAGCGGCGTCTACCTAGGGCGTCTGACGACGTTGCCCGACGACAAGAACGCTCCCTATTGGCAGAGCTACGTCATCTTCATCGTCACCGACGATCGCCCGGCCGACATTCTGTTCCAATGTTCCGACAACACCTGGCAAGCCTACAACCGCTGGCCGAATGACTTTTCCGTTTATACGCATCCCCAGGGAGGGCAGGGGCCGTGGGCCGACGTGAGCTTCGATCGGCCGTACGCCCGCGAAGCCCAGCACGACGCGATTGTCAACGATCCGCTCACCGTCGGGGCCGGCGAGTTTCTGCCGTTCGAGTTTCCGCTCGCCTATTGGCTGGAAGAGCAGGGGTATAACGTCTCCTATTGCTCGAACAGCGACATGCTCACGCCGGAACGTGGGCTGAAGTGCCAAGCCTTCATCAGCGTCGGCCACGACGAGTATTGGGACATCCGCCAGTTTCGCAGCGTCGAGGCGATGCGAGACGCCGGCGTCGACTTGCTCTTTCTTTCCGGCAACGCGGTCTGTTGGGTGACGCCATATCGGGATAGCGCCGACGGCCGCCCGAACCGCATCATGTTCCGCGGCGGCCCCTATGGCGCCGAGAACGACTACGCCCTACAGCGCGAGCGCGAGCATGGCCCCTTTCCCGAACGGGGACCTGACGAGGGACTGCTCATCGGCGCTCGCAATATCGAACCGATCAACGGCGCGGGCGATTGGATCGTCACGAAGCCTGAACATTGGATGTTCAGCGGAACCGACATCAAGCCGGGCGATCGGATCCCAGGTCTCGTCGGCTGGGAGTACCACGGCGACGCGGCTGACATTCCGGGTTTAAAAACCGTCGCCGCGGGCACGGCGTGGGTCGGCGGCGACGTGCCGCAACAGTGGACGGCCACCATTTATCCAGGGCCGAAGGAAAACTTCGTCTTCAACGCCGCGACGATTTTCTGGGCACAGGGCCTCAGCTCGCCGCCGGGGCATACGCTGCCGTGGTCGCACTGGTCGCGGCCGCACGGGCCCGATCCACGGGTGCAGCGGATCACGAAGAATCTACTCGATCGAGCCCTGGAGACGCCGACCCCGGCACAGTAATGGGTGCCAGTGGCACCCAGCATCTCCTAACTTACCCCGGCGGAGACTGCCAATTTGGCGGAACCGAGCGACGGCCCGAATTCCTCTTTGCCCCTCCGGCCTGCCACTTTCCCCACCAAACCCCGGCGATTGCCGCCCACCAGCCGGCCGGACGCAACGTTGGCACGTTGCTTGCCTTAACAGACCTCTACATCAAAGTCTGGCTGCCATTTTCGGCATGCCGCCCGCTCCGACGCCCCAATTTGCGACCGCGGCGACTATCGCAAAGCCCTTAAGCCGTTTAGATTTAGCGATTCGCTGCAGTCCGCTCCAGGCAAGCATACACACCTGAATCACCGTCCCGCTGGCCCGCTTGGGCCCCGGGCCTACCGCATCAGCCTTTTGAGGAGGATTTTCACGTGCCCAAGCAGATGGTCTTTGAAGACGACGCCCGCAAGTCGTTGGCGGCCGGGGTCGAGAAGTTGGCCCGCGCCGTCCGCAGCACGCTCGGCCCGCGCGGCCGCAACGCGGTGCTCGACAAGGGATGGGGCTCGCCTAAGGTGACGAAGGACGGCGTGACCGTTGCCGAGGACATCGAACTCGAAGACGTCTACGAAAACCTCGGCGCTCAGCTCGTCAAAGAAGCTGCCAGCAAGACGAACGACGTCGCTGGCGACGGCACCACCACCGCGACGGTGCTCGCTGAAGGGATCTTCCGCGAAGGCGTGAAGATGCTCGCCGCCGGCGCCGATGCGATGGCCCTCAGCCGCGGCATCCAGAAAGCGGTGACCGCCGTCACCGACGCCATCCAGAAGATGGCTGAGCCGATCGAAGTGAAGGACAAGAAGAGCCTCCAACAAATCGCCACGATCGCCGGCAACAACGATCCGACGATTGGCGCCGTGCTGGCCGAAGCCTTTGCGAAGGTCGGCAAAGATGGCGTTATCACCGTCGAAGAGGGCCGCGGCAACGAAACGACCGTCGAGGTCGTCGAAGGCATGCAGTTCGATCGCGGCTACCTGTCGCCTCACTTCGTCACGAACGAAGATGACCAAACCGCTGACCTCGAGAACTGCCTGGTCTTAGTCTTCGAAGAGAAGGTCTCCAACGCCAAGAGCCTCGTGCCGGTTCTCGAAGCCGTCTCGAAGGCGGGTCGCCCGCTGTTGATCATTGCCGAAGACGTCGAAGGCGAAGCCCTCGCGACGCTCGTGGTCAACAAACTTCGCGGTATTGTCCAGGCGTGTGCCGTGAAGGCCCCTGGCTACGGCGATCGCCGCAAGGCGATGCTCGGCGATATCGCGGCCCTCACTGGCGCCACCGCGATCTTCAAGGATCTCGGCATCAAGCTCGACGGCGTGCAGCTCTCGGACCTCGGCAAGTGCCGTAAGGTGATCATCTCCAGCGACAACACGACGATGGTCGGCGGCGGCGGCAAGAAGGAAGCGATCACCGGCCGGGCCGAGCAGATCCGCCGCGAGATTGAAACGACTGACAGCGATTACGATCGCGAGAAGCTCCAAGAGCGTCTGGCGAAGCTCGCCGGCGGCGTGGCTGAAATCAAAGTCGGCGCCGCGACCGAAACCGAAATGAAGGAACGCAAAGACCTGCTGGTCGACGCCAAGTCGGCCACGCAAGCCGCGCTGGCGG
>JBGSMO010000489.1:0-13718 GCA_041740115.1 Pirellulales bacterium | reverse complement strand
CCTCCGCTCCGGGCCCTGCTTCGGCTACGCCTCAGCAGGCCCCTTCGCTACGGAGGGCCAGCGGAGTAACATCCACTAACCCTGATTCTCTCATTACAGCTGGTACATGATTCGGGGGAAGGCCACATTTCAGGCGATCTTGACGTTGGACAGACTGGGGCCCTTGGCACGCCTTTTGGCACTGGTTCTGCGACGTTGAAAACTATCGCCAGCGTCAACATACGCGCAAATATTGATGCCGGCGTGACGACGGCTTCTCCACACGGCATCGCCCGTGGGGCAGCAACTCTTAACATTGAAAACTCATCTGTGATGCTCGGGTTTGACAATCCGCTGCTTCCTGGGCAGTTCAATCTCGGTGTCGTGACGGCTGCAGCAAGCAATCGCGGGCAGGCAACGGCGTCGGCCACGCTCACCGACGTCCAGTTTGCATCAGCAGGCCGAATCGTCGTCTCCGAGCTCAATGGCGGCGGCGGGAGTACGACCAATTCATCAACGGCGACGCTCCGCCTCGTTCGAAGTCGCGTCACCGCGCCACAACTCGACATCGCCATGAAGGTCGGCGCGTCTCTGGGGAGTGCGATTGGCCGATTGGAGATCGAAACCAGTCTGATTGACGTCAACGGTGCGGTAAGCTTAGGCTCCGGTTCGGCCGTGAGCTTTAAGTTGGCCGGAACGACCCGCGCTGACGGGATGGGAGGGCCCGGGCAGTATGGGGCCATCGACGCGAATCTGGCGTCGCTCGCAGGGGTGCTCGAGGTGACGCTGGCGCCCGGTTACGCCGCAACGGCGGGCGACGTCTTCGACTTAATTCAGCTTTCGCAACCAACGACCACAACGTTCGCTGCGACGTTGCTCCCAACGCTCGGCAGTGGACTGATTTGGGATCTGTCATACCTGCCCAACACTGTAAGACTGAGCGTCAGCGGCGGCGGAGCTGGCGCCGATTTTGACGGCGACGGCGACAAAGACGGCGCCGACTTTCTGCGCTGGCAGCGCAGTGCTGGCCTTAGTGCTGGCGCACTTCGATCGCAGGGGGACGCTGACGGCGACCATGACGTCGACGCCGCCGATCTCACCATTTGGAAGATGACATTTGGAACCGCAGCAGGATCGCGGTCTCTTGCCGCTACCGTACCGGAACCGTCGGCCGGCTTCCTAATCGCGATAACATGCGTGATGTTCGCGGCTCGACGGCGCCCAAGAAGCTCCTCGCGAGCTCAATACGCCACTACAAGGCAGGCGTTCACGCTCGTTGAACTTCTCATCGTGATCGCGATTGTCGGGACTTTGATCGCCTTGCTATTGCCTGCCGTACAAAGCGCGCGAGAGGCCGCGAGGCGAACGCAGTGCTCTAACAACTTGCGCCAATTCGCGCTGGCGTTTCAACAGCATCACGCATCGCTCGGCTTTTTCCCTACGGGCGGACATGATTGGAATCTTGCTCCGCTCTACATGGATGGAAGGCCAGTAGTAGGCGAGAAGCAACAGGCTGGATGGGGCTTCCAAGTTCTTCCCTATATCGAGGGACAAGATGTTTGGCAGAAAGGACCAATCGAGGCGATCGGCGCACTGAATTCACTCTACTTCTGTCCAACTCGCCGCGCTCCGCAATCGCTACAGCGTGAAGACAAGTACGCACCGCAGCTCACCGGCGGAATTCTAACGCACGCACTCAGCGACTATGCCGCAGGCAATCGCGAGGAGACTGGCTCGGTCAGGCGATTCACGCCCGTCAAGATCGCGGAGGTCACAGATGGCCTTAGCCACACATTGCTAGCCGCCGACAAACGCCTCAACATCCGCCACCTGGGCGAACCGCAAGATGACGACAACGAGGGTTATACGGTCGGATGGAATGAGGACACGATCCGTCGAACTGACGAACCGCCCCGACCTGACCATGACAGCGGGGAGGACGGCGAAAAGCTATTTGGCTCTTCGCATATCGCCTTGATTAATGTGGCGATGGCGGATGGATCTGTTCAGGCAGTGAGTTACGAAATTGACACCGAAGCGTTTGAACGCCTTGGGAACAAGTCAGACGGGCAGGCCAGCCGCTCTACGGAGTTGTAGTAGCGAATTCGCAGCGGACGCTTTAAACGGTTTGAATCTGCAGGAATTCACATGTTAAAGAAGTTCTTCACATACTCGATGCCGAGTTCGACGAGCGTCGCGTTGACGTTGGTTCTCGCTTCCGCACTTATTGCCGCCATTGGGTGCGGTCAGACTCAAGTCGATGTCTTAGCCTCTCAGCTAAGCGACGTCGACGAAGGCGTGCGATACGACGCCGCCAAAGAACTCGCTGCGTTAGAAGCCGCCGCCGCTCCCGCGGTGAACCAACTCGCGACCGCGCTATCCGACTCGAATCCGAAAGTGCGCTATCGGTGCGCAAAGGCCCTGTCGAAACTTGGCTCCAAGGCCGTGCCGGCCGCAGAAGAACTTGCCGAAGCGCTGAAGAACGTCGACGGCGACGGCGACTTCCGATACTACGTCGTTAAGGCGCTGGCGAATCTCGATGCCGCGGCGGCGCCAGCCGTAGATGGGCTGACGGCGGCTCTGAAAGATCCAAACGTCGACACTCGCTACCAAGCCGCCAAATCGCTTGGAAAGATCGGCCCCAGGGCCGTCTCTGCAACAGTAGCCTTGGAAGCCGCCGCTCGAGACGCCGATGAGAATGTGCGCGCCGCGGCAGCAAGCGCGCTTAAGAAAATCAACCCGCCGGCGAAGAGCGTTTGAATCATCCAATCGTTTGCGATCGAACTGAAGCGACGAGATCCCTTTCATGAGCACGCTAGATGTTCCCGGAGTCGTCGAAGTGAGCACGCCGCGGCCAGTTTCTCGCATTGATGGTCCGCGCGCGGTTAACTTGTTTCCTGGGACACGGCGCGCTGAGCTTCGCGCGGTGCTCTATTCACATGACACGATGGGTTTGGGGCATCTGCGTCGCAATCAACTGATTGCACAGGCCATCACCGAGGCGATTCCAACTGCGAAAGTGCTGCTGATCGCCGGTGCCCAGCAAGCCTGTTGTCTCGAGCTGCCGCCCCGGGTTGATTGTCTGACGTTGCCGGGATTTCAGAAGTCGCCTGACGGTCGCTACGGGTCGCGCTCATTGGATATTCCAAACGAAGAACTGGCCTCTCTGCGATCGGCCTCGATTCGGGCCGCCGTCGAGTCCTTCGACCCGCATCTATTCGTCGTCGACAAAGCGCCCCGCGGAGTATCCGGCGAACTCGATGACGTGTTGGCATGGCTGCGACGGCGCGGCAAAGCTCGCACGGTCTTGGGCTTGCGGGACGTACTGGACGAGTCAGGGGCGGTTCAGAGAGATTGGCGCCAAGGAGGGTACGCCAACGCCGTCGACCGATTCTACGACGAGGTGTGGATTTACGGCGATCCCCGAGTCTACGACTTGGCTGCGGAGTATCGCTGGGGGCGACGCCTGACTGCGAAGATACGCTATCTCGGATACCTTGATCAACGCCGCCGACTCGGGAACTTGAATGGCCGAGATCACGAGATGATGGGAAATCTCAAGCAGCCTCCAGGCTCGCTCATCGTGTGCGCCGTCGGCGGCGGGCAAGACGGTGAGGAACTCGCACAATCCTTTCTACGGGCAGCGCTGCCGGACCTTGCACATTCCGTGTTGATCGCCGGACCGTTCATGCCGCAAGCGGTCCGGCGCCAACTGGAGCATCTGATTATCGACGACCCTCGTCGACAAATGATCGACTTTCTCTCGGAAGCCGATCTGCTGATTCGACGAGCCGACCTATTTGTGACCATGGGCGGATACAACTCCGTAGGCTCCGCGCTTTCTTTCGATAAGCCGACGCTTATCGTCCCCAGAATCCTTCCGAGACGCGAACAGTTGATTCGTGCGGAGCGGCTCGCCGCGCTCAATCTCGTCGACTTCATGGCCCCGCCGACGGCGACTCCGACGGCGATCGGTAAGTGGATTGCCAATCCGCCGTTTGCCAGACCGTCAGCGCACGACGTTATCGATCTGTCAGGCTTGGACCGATTGACGGCGATCGTCTGCGAACTAACTTCCGCTTCGAAAGAACGCCCTCATGCTTAACATCAGTTCTACTCAGACGCCACAGCCAGCGAAGCTCGCGCTTCCGTTACGCGTTGGATATGTGCTGAAGCGATATCCGCGATTTTCCGAGACCTTTGTGGTCAATGAGATTCTCGCGCACGAGCGAGTTGGCGTAGAAATCGACGTGTTTTCGCTCCGTGCGACGAATGACGCTCACTTCCAGGATAAGTTAGCCCAGGTTAGGGGCGCTGTCACCTATTTGCCCGAAGGTAACTGTCGACTGAGTGATTTCTGGGAAGCAGTACGGACGACGCAGCAAGACTATCCGTCCTTGTGGTCGGCGATGACAGGAATTGGACATGCGACTCCAGACGACCTATATCAAGCCGTTGTGCTTGCGCAGTCGGTGAGAAAGCGAAAGATTGATCACCTTCATGCCCACTTCGCAACTTCCGCAGCATCTGTCGCGCGACTAGCCTCACTCATCACCGGGACGCCATATAGCATCACCGCGCACGCGAAGGACATTTTCCATGAGAACGTCAATCCAGATGATCTTCGCGAGAAAATGGCCTCGGCGTCACATGTCATCACGGTCAGCGACTTCAACCAAGGTTTTCTCCGCGAGCAATTCCCAGAACTCGCCAGCAGAATCACCCGAATCTACAACGGGCTCGATCTTACTGATGTTCGCTACGAATCGCCCGCATCACGGCCTGCAAAGATCATCGCCGTCGGTCGACTCGTCGAAAAGAAGGGATTCGCCGACCTGATCGACGCCTGCTCTTTGCTGGCAGGGCGCGGTCTCGTCTTCGACTGCGAGATTATTGGAGAAGGAGAGCTAGACAGCGAACTTGCGCGACGCATTGAAACACTCAACCTTGGCCGACGAGTCCGTCTAGCTGGCCCGCGGTGTCGTCGAGACGTATTGCAGGCGGTGCAGTCTGCAGCCGTCATGGCAGCTCCATGCATTGTCGGCAAGGACGGCAATCGCGACGGTCTTCCGACGGTTCTATTGGAAGCGATGGCTCTCGGTACGCCTTGTATCTCGACCGACGTGACGGGCATCCCTGAACTCGTCCGCCACGACCAAACGGGGCTGATTGTTGGAATGAGTTCGCCGCAGGATTTGGCCGAGGCCATCGCCCGCCTGCTGATCGACGCACCGCTGCGGGTCAGGCTTGCAACCGCCGCCCGCCGTCTGATTGCTAGGGAATACGACATTGATTGCAACGCCGCCTTACAACGCAAAGTGTTCGCTGAGCGTCGCCAGCCGATCCAGTCAGATTCCTTGAGCCTCGCAGGATCTTTCTAATGCGCATTGCCTACGTTTGCTCTGATCCCGGCGTACCGGTCTTCGGGCGCAAAGGTTGCTCCGTGCATGTTCAAGAAGTTGTCCGCGCCTGGAGGGCCCGGGGCGCCAAAATCGAGCTATTCGCCGCCCGCGTCGGAGGAGAGCCGCCTGTGGATTTGACCGATCTGGTCGTTCACCGCCTGCCGTGCCCAGTCGATGACGATCCTCGCGAACGCGAATCGTCGATGTTGGCGGCCAACGAGACGATCGGCGACGCCATCGCAGGCGCCGGTCGATTTGACTTCGTATACGAACGGCATGCGCTTTGGAGTTACGCCGCGATGGAGCATGCCCGCAACTCGAGAATTCCCGGCATTCTTGAAGTCAACGCACCGCTTATCGAAGAGCAGCGTCGTCACCGTCGACTATTCGCCGTTGGCGCCGCGGAAAGAGCGGCCCGGCGCGCCTTTGCCGCCGCGACGGCGATAGCGGCAGTTTCCGATTCAATCGCCGAGTATGTTCGCCGAGAAGCCAAACGCGCGGACCATGTGCATGTGGTCGAGAATGGAGTGAATCCGGCGCGATTCACGAACAACGTCGCTAGTCGAACGGACGGCAAGCGGCCGTTCACCGTTGGATTCGTCGGCAGCATGAAAGCCTGGCACGGACTCGACACGCTGGTCGACGCATTCGCGCTGCTTCATCAGGAAATCCCGGAGGCGCGCTTGATTCTCGTGGGCGATGGCCCCGAGACCGGCGCACTTCAACAACAGCTAGTCAGATATGGCTATGCATTAAGCAACGCCGTCCATCTAGTGGGCGCCGTTGACCCCACTGAAGTTCCCATGTGGCTTCGGAACATGGATGTCGCCGTCGCCTGCCCTCCTCGCATGGACCAATACTATTTCTCTCCATTAAAGGTGTTCGAATACATGGCAGCAGCCCTGCCGGTGGTCGCTAGCCGCGTTGGGCAGATTCCGCGCATCATTGATCACGAGGTGCATGGACTGCTGTGCGAACCCGGCAACAGCGGCGAGATTGCCGACGCCCTACGGCGAATTGCCCAATCCCCTGAGTTCGGGAAACGCTTAGGCAGGGCTGGACGAGATCGCGTCGTCGACCGTCACACTTGGCTTGCGATCGTCGATCGAATCGCAGCCCTGGCTCATGCCACTAAAGTTAACTTGAGCAACACCCCGGCAACGATGCAGGAAGTCTAGCCGTCATGGCACGTCCCAAAAACATCCGTGACGGAGCGCCCCGCTTCTTTGACGTCCTGAAGGCCTTCGCACCAGAGGTCCTAAGGGAGCGTCGGCTCGCGGGCGCCGCGGTTGGCGCGTTGGTTCTCTCCACGTTCTTGCGCGTTCTCGAACCTTGGCCCATTAAGGTCGTGCTCGATTTAATCGCTGAAGAACCGCCGCGAGGCGACGGCATCCTCGCGGTATGGGTTCCGCGGCTCAACCCGTCAACAGTACTGATCATTGCGGGCATCGCATTGGTCTCGCTGACCGGCCTGCGTGCGCTGTTCGACTATCTGCGAACCGTGGGGTTTGCCATTGCGAGCAACCGGGTGATGGGGCGATTGCGGGCCAATCTTTATCGCCACCTCCAGCGACTGTCGCTGTCATTTCACGATCAAGCTCGCGGCGGAGATCTGCTGGTTCGGGTCACCGGCGACGTGAAGATGCTGGGGGACGTGACGGTCACCGCGTTCTTGCCGCTGATGGCGAGTCTGCTGTTGTTGGTCGCGATGTTCGGCGTAATGTTCGCTCTCAATTGGAGGCTCACCGTGCTCGTGCTGGCCGTGCTTCCGCTTTCCGGCATCGCCACCGTTCGCATCGGAAGGCGCATCCACGCGGCAGCGCGCAGTCAGCGTGATCGCGAAAGCCGCATGGCGGCTACTGTGGCCCAATCGATGGCTGCGGTCAAAGTCGTCCAAGCCTTATCGCTTGAAGGAAGGTTCGAGGAGGAATTCGCCGGTAGCAATCGCCGTGATCTGAGAGAAGGGGCCAAAACACAACGTCTGTCCGCTCGCCTGGAACGATCGATCGACGTTCTCGTCGCCGTAGCCACGGCCCTTGTGCTCTGGGCCGGAGGCAACATGGTTTTGCAGGCTGAACTGTCGATTGGCGAACTGTGGTTATTCATCACCTACCTGAAACGAGCCATGCAGCCTCTGCAGGACTTTGCCAAGTATGCGGGACGGTTGGCGAAGGCCGTCGCCGCAGGCGAACGGATCGTCGACATCATGGAGAGAACGCCTGATGTAAGTGAACTGCCTCATGCCAGCTCGGCGCCGTTGCTCCGCGGGCATGTTCGGTTTGAGAATGTTCGCTTCGCCTACTCTCCTGAGCGTCCCGTCTTCGACCGTCTAACGCTTGACGTCGGATCGGGGCGTCGCATCGCGCTAGTCGGCAGCTCGGGCAGCGGGAAAAGCACGCTGATCAGTATGTTATTACGATTATACGATGTAAGCGACGGACGAGTGACGATTGACGGCCATGACATACGAGATTTTACGCTCGCGTCGCTGCGCGGACAAATTGGCGTTGTGCTGCAGGATACGATTCTGTTTGCTGCCACGGTCGAGGAGAACATTGCGTTCGGCGCCACACAATCGAATCGGGATCAGATTAAGGCCGCCGCTCGACTAGCGAACGCCGACTCATTCATCTCGCGATTGCCGCAGGGATATGCCACTCCGTTGGGAGAACGCGGCGTGAATCTTTCGCATGGCCAGCGGCAGCGAATCGCCATTGCCCGCGCCGCAATCCGCCAGACGCCGATCTTGCTGCTTGATGAACCGACGCATGGATTGGATCAGCGAAATGAGCATCGAGTCAGCGAAGCCCTAGAGCGTCTAGCCGTCGGTCGTACAACGATTTTAGCGACTCACGACTTCCGCCGTGCTGCTACCTCGGACGAGATCGTCATGATCGATGGTGGAACGATTCTTGAGCGAGGATCGCATGCGGAGTTAATCCGATCCGCTGGAGCGTACTCTCGCTTGTATCGGCTTCAAACCGAACCGACGACGACTCAACGGAGGGGCGAATCGCATGTCGCCATCGGCTAATGAAGGTCAGATCAAAGGGGCGGAGGCCGCGCACTTCGGTAGCCCAGCCAATGCTGACGGAGCGATTATAGTTCGAGACGCAGGCTTGCCTAGTCTTGCGATGCTGTTGAACCCGAACCGATGCCTTGCTTGGCTCGCACAGAGAGCGCCACAGCTTGGCGTCTCGTCCCTCGTCCCCAATTACTTGCGATACAAGCCTGGAATGAGTTGTCTGGCTTCATTTGCCGCGAGCGGCGCTGGAACGACGACGTTCGTTTACTTCAAGGGATACGCCGGCGAATCAAATCGCAAATTAGAGAAGGCAGCGGCGCGCTGCTCCACCGAACCGATGGGAGCCGTTTTTGATCGCGACTTAGGAGTATCGGCGTATTTCTTTCCCCAGGACGCAGAGTTGCACGGCCTGTCCCAGCTTATTGATCCCCCCGCTAGACCTCAGTCGGAGTGGCGTTGCGATCTATCGAATGATCCGTTGTCGATACACACGCTTCGCTATAAGCCGGAACGACGCTTCGTCGGAATGGTTAGTGCGGGTCAAAAACCAGTAGCGGCCGTCAAGCTCTATACCGATCGGGACTACCAACAGGCGCAGCGGAACGCGAAGGTGTTGACGAGCGTCTCAGGGGTGAAGCTGCCGCGCCGCCTTGGTCGTTCTCGAAAACAAAGGTGCGTTGTCTTCGAATGGATTGAGGGCGTTCGTCTTACTGAGTTAGCCGCAGGGAGGGTAATTCACGCAAACGTGGCGGAGGAAGTCGGGGCGGCCATCGCAGCGCTTCATGCCCATAGTTGCGGCAAACTGCGGCTTGCTCACGCTGGCGGCGCGAGCAACGAAGCCAGAATCGCGGCCGTAGCAGTGGCAGAAGTCTTGCCGAGGCTGGCAGAGCGAGCCGCACGATTGGCAGAGCAAATTGCCGCCGGGCTTGCCTGTGAAGATGATGAACCGTCGGTATGCCACGGCGACTTTTATCTCGATCAAGTTTTGCTGGAAGACCAAATCGCCTTACTCGACTTAGACAATGCTCGAATTGGGGACCCCGCTCAGGATCTCGGCAACTTCATCGCTCACATGGAGCGAGATGCCGTCAGCGGTGTGGTCGGTTCCAATGAGGTCGACCGCTGGCGACATTTTCTGCTGGACGGTTATCGACGCGTTCGTCGCGCACCTAGCGATAATCGCATCAGTCGCCACGTCGCGCTCGGTCTGCTTAAGCTGGCAATCGAGCCGTTCCGCCGACGTCAACAGAATTGGCCTGCGCTCATGGAAGCAATCTTGGATCGCGCGAGCAAGATACACGATGCGATCGGCTGCAACGCCCTTGCGGGATTGCAGGCACGGCCTTTGATCAGTTCCAATCAGCTCACAGAGTCAAATGAGTTTCCTGTATTATCAGATGACGCCTTACCGTTCGCTAAGCTTGCGACAGATCCTAGAGAAGTTTGTGGTGTATTGTCCAATTGCCTGTATGCTTCTATGCGAGGAGCAGAGACCGTCTCAGTCGCTGGAATGCGAGTGATCAGACATAAGCCGGGCAAGCGCTGTCTCATTGAGTACGATATCGAAGAAGAGTCAACCGGACGCAAACACACTCTCTTGGCAAAGCTGACTCGACGACCCGTCGCGCGGCGTCACTACCAAATCCAACAGTCAGTCTACACCGCTGGATTTGAGAACGGGGCGGCAGACGGGATCAGCATTCCAGAGCCCCTAGGTGTCGTAGAAGAGTGGAATATGTGGCTTCAGTGCAAGGTTGCCGGTCGAGCAGCAACTGAGCTATTAGCCGGACCGAATGGTCACGCCGTGGTCGAAAGAGTTGCCGAAGCGCTCTATAAGCTTCACAAGCACGGCCCGCCCCCTAAGCGAATTCATGCTGTAGAGGACGAGTTGGCGATACTTCGCGGGCGATTGGCAATGCTCTCAGATGAGCGTCCTCAATGGCGGCATCGCTTGGCTTTAGTCATTTCCCAGTGCGAACGCTTGGCAGTCGCTCTAGGCCCGCCCCAGGCCGCAGCAATCCATCGTGACTTCTACCCGGACCAAATGATCATTGATGGCTCAATCGCGTACATCTGCGATCTCGACCTCTACTGCGTCGGTGATCCGAGCCTAGACGCCGGTAACTTCGTAGCCCATCTGATGGAGTTGGGATTGCGCGAATACGGCGACCTTGCATTCTTTGAAACACTGTCGGAGTCATTCATCGAATGCTATTGTTCGCTTAATCAATCTAGATGTCGTGCGTCGATTGAAGCGTACACGACGTTCTCGCTTGCAAGGTTGATTGCGATCGACGCGATGATGCCGAGTCGTCGGGCTTTTACAGAACCGCTGCTCGCGTGCTGTGAAGCGCGCCTACTGTAACGACTAGCGAAGATTCATGGTCCGGAGATGCTCTGCAAGCACGTAGAGCGCCTTGGGCGTTGATCAGAAACTATCGTGAAGACAGCACGAAAACTGGCCACGCGGCGATGAAGAGATCGCCGCGTGGCCAGCTAGAGAGTCAGAGCATTTGGCGCAGGCTCCACCGGCCTCACTCGCTGCGAAGCTTTCAATCACGGATTATGCGGCGAGCGTTCGTTTCCGGCGAATCCACATTGCCGCTAGGGCTCCCGTCAGAAAAGTGAATGAGGAAGGCTCGGGAACGACCATGGCCACATCGGGAGCACCAATGGCCGAGAAGTTTTCGCTCCAAATCGTCAAGTCGTCAGCGTCGACCATGCCGTCGAGATTTCCGTCCGCCTCCATCGCTCCGTTCGAGCCCAACTGGGTCTGCCAGAGGAGAAAGTCGTTTCCATCGACCTGGCCGTCGCCGGTGTAGTCGCCAGGAAGGACCGGCGCTGCAACCAGATTTGCCGCGACCATGTTGGCAGCAATAAAATTGCCTAGTTCGCCCGCGGGCGGTTCGAGTAAGTCTTCATCAAGGAAGGCGGTAATCGGCTCATTCTCTTCGTCAACCGCGCCGGTGTAGGAGAAGAATTCGTACCGTCGCACGATGGCCTTGCTATCTTTATCGTCGAGCTTGCCGCCGTGGGCCTTCATCTTGCCACCCTCAAGAAGTTCCCACTCGGATTCAATCTCCGCCTCGTCCTGAGGAACGATGTTTCCGGCATCATCCCCGGACATTAACTCGTCGAGTTCGACGGGGCGGTTTAGTTCGGTCTTGTATACCTTCATCCAGATGGAATCCGGCTTTTGCACATGAAACTCCGCCGGCTCAGGAACCCTCACTTCGGCGAGCACCTCAGGCGCACCGCCGCCGTTGCCCGGAACGAAACTCCACGTCGGATTCGGAATCGCTAGCGGCATGTTGCCGATACGCTCGTACTGGCCGCTAGCGGTCTTGTTGAGCCAAAAGAAGCGCATGGCAGTCGGTTGCTCGTTGGCTGCGAATCCGAAATGCTCGCCGCCGTCGGTATTCACTAGTGCATGGCCATTCGTACTCGCCGGATTTGGATTGGGATTGAGCGAGCCATTGGTAACCGTGGTATTGAAGTTGTAGTCTTCGAATCGAATGCGCGTACCGAAGCTGGCGCCGTCCACGTAGTCCATGACCGTCATGTGGTTGTAGTGCGCTGGGAAGGTGTTGTAGACCATCGACGAGTGGCAACCCTCCAACTCGATCTCAGCTCCCTCGGATGGCTCCGGAGTCGTATTGTAGGTGTCGAAGTTTGACATCGTTCCGTAAATCGCCGCTTCCGACAGCGGCGTCGCCGCAACGCAAAGAGCGAAAGCAGCGGTCCCTGCCAAGCACCGAAGAATTGGCGCCGCGGCATTCTCGTTCTGATGCTGGATTGGATTACGAAAAGTTAACAAGACGCGAAACATGGTCTTTTACCCCTAAGCGATTGGCTGGCAGGTTTATTCGGCTTCAGCCGAGAAGCCGCTGATGACAGGTCAAAATGCAGCCGCCGGACGATGCACCGCTTATGGAAGTCGAAACGAAACGGGGGAACCGCCAAGTAATTCCGAAATTGCACGAGTATCGACTTGAGGTGCGTACGAACACGCGTTGCGAGCCAGTTTTCGTCGCGTTTGTCAACGATTCGCTCAGTAAGAAGCGGCCGGCAAAAGAGATCATTCTGCTCAGATTCAATTGGGAATCGTATTGAGATGCAATCTCATCTAGGCTTGAGAAGACAAGAGGAGCCGGCGTGGCACATCGCCGGTCCCTCTATTTGGCGGATTGCGCTGGAACCGATTCGCGCGTCGCATAAGTCGAGACCGTGTCTGGTACCTTGACTTGAGTTGACGGCACGTCAAGACTGAACGATAAGGAAGCGCAGGTCTCTGCTCGCGTCCTTCACGCCATCATGTTCTCGATGATCCGGGCGATGTTCACTTCCGCTGGTAACCTATTGCTTCGGCGATCAATGCAAGCGGCCCTGTATTGGGTGATGGCGCTTCAGTTTCCAATTCCGCTGTTGCACAGCCACGGTCAGGAATTATCGTTTGACGGCTCTCCCACGGCTCACGTCCAGCGACACCATGGTGAGGGCGACGCCGACCTCGGACATTGGCATTGGCACTGCGTCCTCCCGTGGGAGCTAGGACAGGAAGAGAAAGAGCCTGAAGATCGTGATCGGTTGCCAATCCTCTGCGCAGGCTCTGCCGAATCGGTTGCAGCAATTGATTTGCGATCGGACATCGTCGACGTCGCTGTTCTGCCGCAACTTGTCTTACCATTTGCGATGCACTGGCGCTCTCCCGCAGGCGTCCTCTCTCCAGCGGGTCGCAACGTTGGATTCATGCATTCATTTATGCATGTGCCGGTGTGCGCGCTGATTGGCGTGTCATTGCGTTGATCAAACGCAACTGTGCTGAGCTTTAGCGGGAGCTCGTGCAGACGAATTCCAGCTGAAGCGATTCTGTGCCCAGCGATTCTCGGCGGCGTTCGGCGCTCTTTCTGCAGCATTCGCTAGGCCCCGCAAGGCGCGATTTCTTTCTTCTGTCGCTCGATGGCTGATGGAACTTCCCCATGAACCTAAAATTCGTCTATACGTTCGTCGGCGTCGCCGTTATCAGCGTCGTTGCGACATTGAGTCTTTGGAGAACTTCTCAGCAACCGGCCGATCCGCCGACTGTTTCGGAACCATCCGAACAGATGCTGCCCGATCTCGTGGCGCTGTCCACCGAGCAGGTGCGCCGGGCCAATATCAAGACAAGCGTGGCGAGCGAAATAGCCTTTCAGCCGACGAGAACAGTGCCTGGGCGTCTGAGCTATGATCAAGACCGCCACGTCGCCGTGAAAGCGGCATTCAATGGCGTCGTGACGGAGTTTAGGGTCCGTCCGGGCGATACCGTCGCAGCC
>JBGSMO010000477.1:0-46622 GCA_041740115.1 Pirellulales bacterium | reverse complement strand
GGCTGCGAGTCGTTGATCGCAGCCGCCCAACGCGATTCTATCTCAGCATTTCAACTCGGCGACGGAAGCATTGCCGTTACCGTCGACGCCGGGCCGCCAATCCGACCATTCCCAAACCGAGCAGCGTCAAGCTGCCAGGCTCCGGAACGATGTGCAACTGCGGCGAGAACGGGGAAAACCCGTTGGCGTCCGTCGCATTGCTCGCCCCCGACCAAGGACTTCCGAGCGGATTGTTGGGATCAGTCGTGTCGGCGTCGTAGCTGCCGTCCGTCGTCAACGTCGTCTGTTCTTTGGGGTTGAATAGGTAGTTAAAATTCTTCCAATCGTTGATCGGAATCTTGCCGTCATGCACCACTCCCGCGACGATCGTCACGGTCGTCTTGCCTTTGGCAAGCGCACTCGCCACGAGTGCATCAAGAGCGGCGCTCTTGAACACAAGTTCCCCGCCGACGGGCAAGTGATTCTGCGTTCCAATCGGCGAAAAGAGCTTGACCCCCAGGGGCGTCATCGGGGCTACCAACGGCCCGGCGCCGTCAGGGTCAACGGTCGTGATATCCTTCGTCCCCACATTGAAATCAGGAAGCAAGCCCGGAGCATTCACATACGTGATTAAGCCTTCGCTCCAGTTGTTTCCCGCATCATCCGGATGCAAGCCAAAAAACGACAGTCCCGTGCGGAAGTCGGGATTGGGCGTCGCCGTGTCGGAGATGCGATTGGGCGTCAGATTCGTGTTACGGTACGTCAATCGGAGGGAAGTGGTCTTTCCTCCGAGCAACGGTTGTCCCGAAATGTCGAACTTGAGATACATCAAGCTGTTTCGATCATTGCCGTCGGCAGGGTCGCCCGCTATGACGTTATCGAGAATCCGCGAAGCGAGTTCCGTACTGGATCCGCGATTGGTGGTCGGCGACGACTCGCGAACCTCCGCATCGGCGCCGACGCCGAAACTCGTGGGAATAATGACGGCCTGAGCCGTCGCGGCCATCCCGACCATCGCGCCAAGCGCGAGGCAAGAGGCGAACCATCGCTGCAACTTCATTAGACGATTCCTCCAAGCAGAGTGTTGCCGACGCCGCCGACCTCAAGTCAGTAGACGCCGCAGATCCAGAATCAGACAAATGACAAGAAAGGAAAGCTTCTGCTGATCTTCGCCAGCGCGAATTTGCCGATCCGCGCGGTCGAGCGATCTTTTTATGACAATACGATCTTTATTGACGAGCATTAGGCGATCGAGCAATCAACATGGCATCGACTGAACGTCTTCGCCGTCGCCTCATTCGACAAGCGGCTGTGGCGAAATGGAAGCATTTTGCCGTCAGTAGTCCAGAAAACGCAAAAACCTAGTTGCTTGCTGATCCGATTCAGGGGCCGGCTCAATGCTTCGCCCCCTCCTCGACTCCCGAGTTCCATTGTCGTTGATGGTTGTCCGGAATAACTAGACAAATCGGAAATCACTGGTTTGCATGCTGGGAAAAGGCGTTCGTCGGCGGCAACCTGACTGGCTGCCGCAGCCGCAGCGACTTCGCCCTATCTTCGCCGAGAAATCACGCATTTCCCGACGCATCGCCTCGCCAGCCGTTGCGTTTTGACGGAAGTTGGGTGCGTTAAGCGGTACTACGATGCAACGACGGGCCGAGATAGGATGAATTGCGTGGCAACCAAAACTTTTTCGCTTCCTTGTCTGTTCTAAATAATAACCGGTGCGTTCCCGCCGGAGACAATCCGGGATTTTCCCCTCGAAATGCTCCGGCCGTCGCGCCGCAGTAGTTGCCGGCAGGTTCCCTTTTCCGCCTGTCGGCAAGCGTTCGCAACATTCGCAGTCGCTGCTAACCGAGGTCGCGCCTTCGTGGCGGGACCTCGGCTCCTCAACAAGGCAATCCTTTTTCGCACCTTGCTCTCCCGATTCACTAGCCGAAGGAACAGTACGGTGATCGCTTCGTCCCCCCGCCGCGCCCGCATTACTGCTGGCTTTACTCTGGTTGAACTCCTCGTGGTAATCGCCATCATCGGCGTCTTGGTCGCGCTGTTGCTGCCGGCGGTGCAGGCCGCCCGCGAAGCGGCTCGCAACTCGCAGTGCAAAAACAGCCTCAAGCAAATTGGGTTGGCGATGTTGAACTACGAAAGCGCCAAGAAAGAGTTCCCGTCGGGGGGATGGGGCTTTCGCTGGATGGGCGACCCAGACGCAGGGACTGGTCCGCGGCAGCCAGGCGGCTGGATCTATCAAGTGGCGCCCTACATCGAACAAGCCGGCGTCACCTTCATCGGCGGCGGCACGAAGGGACAAGCGAAGTACGACGCCCTCGCGCAGCAGCGGTCGGCGATCGTTCCAATGTTCTACTGCCCGAGTCGCCGCGCTCCGATCCCCATGCCGTCGGTGGAAATGTGCTTCAACGCAGGAAATCCGGAGACAGAAGCTCGCACTGACTATGCAGCCAATGGGGGAGCCGCATACGTTTCGACTGCTGCAGGGCCTGCTCCCAACGCCGACTACACCGACTGCCTGACCGGTTATCCTAGCTGCGCATGGAACCAATCGAACGACACAATTAATCGATTCACCGGGGTTGTTACCGCACGCCTTGGCGCCAAACTTCGACAAGTAACCGATGGCACCTCGAACACGATCATGGTCGGAGAAAAATATCTCCCCCAAGCCTTCTACGAGACCGTCTCCTACAAGCCTTATGTCCCTGGCGCCCCGAATGCCGGGGATGACAATCCCGGCGACAACAGTTCGATGTATCAAGGTTACGATCAAGACACCGTTCGGTGGCCGAACGGTGAAATCAACGGAGCCGGTCAACAGGAAGGAAATCTCCCGCTGAGCGACAGCGCCTATGGCGCCAATCCGCAAACGTACGCTCCTGCGGGCAATCAAAGCATGGGCGGCCCACACACCGGCGGCGTTAATCTCGTTTACGTCGACGGCTCGGTCCATGCCATCGAGTTTGGCGTCGATGCGCTCGCCTGGAATAGCCTCGGGGACCGTCAGGACGGTAATTCGTACCAGCCATAAGCGATGCGGCACGGCACGGTACGTTGGCTTTTCAACATGAGTCGGACAATTTATCAAATAACACGAAGCAGCGCGGCCTTCGCCGCGCTGCTTTTCTTTTTGCAGATTTCGCCGGCGGTCGCGGCTGATCCCGCCATTGAATCCCGCGTCGCTGACTACATGGCGGAATTCAACGCGGTCGACGCTGATCGCGAGGTTTCCAATCTCGTCCCCAATGCCGACGCGGCCGATTGGATCCTGGCCAACGCGCCCCGGTTCGAATGCTCCTCTCCGCAGCTCGAACGAATCTACTACTTCCGCTGGTGGACTTACCGCAAACACATCCGCCAGACGCCTCACGGCCGAATCCTGACCGAGTTTCTCCTGCCGGTCACGCACGCCGGGCCGCACAACACTGTCTCGTGCGCCTTGGGCCACCACATTGCCGAGGGCCGCTGGCTTCGCGATCATGATATTCTCGACGAGTACATCCGTTTCTGGCTCCTCTCCGGTCCCCATGGCGGTCCCGCGACGCATCTCCACCAATTCAGTAGTTGGCTCGCCGCCGCCGTTTGGGACCGCTACCTCGTCACCGGCGACCGCGACGGCACGATGGCGTTGCTGGACGACTTGATCGCCGACTACCGCCGCTGGCAGATCGAACGCCAGCGTTCCGACGGCCTCTACTGGCAATACGACGTCCGTGACGGGATGGAGGAGTCGATCAGCGGCGACCGCCGCGTCGAAAACATTCGCCCGACGATCAACGCCTACATGGCGGCCAACGCCCGCGGCATTGCCCACATTGCTGAACTTGCCGATAAGCCCGAGGTTGCTCGGAACTTTCAGGCCGAGGCGGAAATGCTCCAAACTAATCTGCTCAACACGCTCTGGGACGCCGACGCCGAGTTCTTCAAAGTCCGCCGCCCCGATGGGACGCTCAGCGACGCCCGCGAAGCGATCGGCTTCATTCCTTTCACGTTCAACCTCGCCCATCCTGAACACGCCGTCGCGTGGAAACAACTCAACGACCCGGCTGGATTCAAAGCCCCCTGGGGCATCGCCACCGCCGAGCAACGCCACCCGCAGTTTCGCACGCACGGCACGGGGACCTGTGAGTGGGATGGCGCCGTTTGGCCTTTCGCCACCAGCCAAACGCTCGGCGGCTTGGCCAACGTGCTGCGGGGGCCGCCGCAGCCCTATGTCACGCGTAGCGACTTCCTCGCCCAAATGGAAACTTATGCCCGCGCCCATCAGCAAAACGGCAAACCCTACATCGGCGAGTACCACGACGAGCAAACCGGCCAGTGGCTGATCACCGGACCGAAGGCGGAGCGGAGCCGCCATTACAATCACTCGACCTTCAACGACCTGATCATCACCGGTCTGGTCGGGCTTGTACCGCGTGCGGACGACGTCATCGAAGTCGACCCGCTGCTGCCGCCCGACGCTTGGGACTGGTTCCGGCTTGCCGACGTGCCGTACCGCGGCCACTCGGTCACAATCGCGTGGGATCGAACCGGCGAGCGCTACGGCAACGGCGCCGGCCTCAGCATTAGCGTCGATGGCCGTGAGCTGGCGCGAAGTGCGAAACTCGAACGTCTCACAGCGAAGCTGCCGGCGTCGGCGGAACGCTCCGACGCGGTGAAGTAGCCGCCGATTGCCGTAGCCATCGCAGCGACGTTGGCGACGCGAATGACCGGCAAGCGGGACGTTTTCGGCCGATTGGCGTGACGCAACGTTCCAAGGTATTCTGGCGTCTCTCTCTTCGTTCCCTCTCTGACTCATCCATCGCGCGAGGCGCCCTCGATGCACGCTATCCGACGCGTCCAAGTCACGTTCGCGGTTTCTCTGCTTCTGCTGAATCTCACGACGGCGCTGCGCGCCGCTGACCTCAAAACGCAACCTGGTTACGTGAGCGCCGAGCTCATTTACGAGGAAGCGCCGTTTCCGGCATGCCACGCCTCGACGATTGTCGAAACGAGCGACGGACTGCTGGCCGCGTGGTTCGGCGGCACCGACGAGAAGGAGCCTGACGTCGGCATCTGGACTTCGCGGCTGAAGGAGGGCAAGTGGTCGCCCCCGGTGGAAGTCGCCAACGGCGTCGAATCGGCCGAAGTTCGTTACCCCACTTGGAACCCGGTCCTCTTTCAGCCGAAAACTGGCCCGCTGATGCTCTTCTACAAGGTCGGCCCTTCGCCCGATACTTGGTGGGGCATGAAAGTGACTTCCGACGACGGCGGGCATACATGGTCGAAGCCCGAACGGCTCCCCGACGGAATCTTGGGACCAATCAAGAACAAGCCGGTGCAACTGGCAAGCGGCGACATTCTCAGCCCCACGAGCAGCGAGCACGACGGCTGGCGCGTTTACTTCGAACGCTCCAGCGACGGCGGCAAGACCTGGACCGCCACCAAGCCCGTGAACGACGGCTACAAGCTCGCCGCGATTCAGCCGAGCATTCTCTTCCACAAAGATGGTGGACTCCAGGCTGTCGGCCGCACGATGAACGACGTCGTGTTTCAAACGTGGTCCGACGACGACGGGATGACCTGGAGCGAGATGACCTCGACCGGCCTGCCGAACCCCGACGCCGGGACCGACGCCGTCACCCTCGCCGACGGCCGGCAGTTGCTCGTCTACAACCACAATTCGGTGCGCGACGACGCCGGCCGGACGCCGCTGAACATCGCCGTTTCCGACGATGGCCAAACCTGGGAGTCGGCACTCGTCCTCGAAGACGATCCGACGCGCCACTTCTCGTACCCCGCCGTCATCCAAACCGCCGACGGCCTTGTCCACGTCACCTACACCTGGAACCGCGAGCGGATCAAACACGTCGTGGTCGATCCGGCGAAGTTCAAGATATCGCCGATCTCGGACAAGACGCCGATGTCGAAAACGAAGTGAGCGCGCACGGCACGCGGATCCGATTGACGAAATGTCAAAAACCATGTGCGGAATTCTGTAAATTCGTCGCGAGCTTTTCGTCCTAAACCATGGGCAAATTGAAGGTTCCGTCGCGCAATTAGATGGTTGGTCGCCTCGGCAATTTGCATTAGGATGAATTGAACACGAACGTTCAGTCCCCATGGCGGTCCACTCTTCATGACGTTCTCTCGTCCATCGATTCGATTGCTGTTGGCGGCGATGCTTTGCTGCAGTTCGCTGCTCACTTCGCGGGTCCGCGCGGCGGAGGTCGACTTCGCTCACGACGTGATCCCGCTGCTGCAGAAGCATTGCGCCAGGTGCCACTCGAATGGCACCTACAAGGGGAGCATGTCGATCGACACCCGCGAGGCGCTGCTCGAGACGGGCGTCGTCGAACCGGGCGACAGTTCGGCGAGCTATTTGATCGATCTGGTCACGAGCGACGATCCCGAGATGCAGATGCCCCCGAAGGGGGAGCGGCTCACCGAGGAGGAAGTCGATACGCTGCGCCACTGGATCGACGCCGACCTGCAGTGGGAGGAAGGCTTTTCGTTCAAGGCTGAAACCTATCAGGCTCCGCTGAAGCCGCGCCGGCCCGACCTCCCCGCCACGGAGGCTGGCGTCGACAATCCGCTCGACCAGATCATCTTCCACTACTGGAAAGAGCGCGGCATTCAGCCGCCGGCGCCGATCAGCGACGCCGCGTTCTATCGCCGGTCGAGCCTTGACTTGGTTGGCCTGCTCCCGAGCGCTGACGAAGTCGACGCCTTCGTCGCCGATCAGTCGCCTGACAAGCGTGCGGCGCTGGTCCATCGGCTGCTTGACAATCAGGTCGCGTACGCCGACCACTGGCTCACTTTCTGGAACGACCTGCTCCGCAACGACTACGCCGGCACCGGCTTTATCGACGGCGGCCGCGCCCAGATCACCAGCTGGCTCTACGACGCCTTGTTGAAGAACAAGCCGTACGACCAATTCGTCCGTGAACTGATCTCGCCGACGCCGGAGTCGGAGGGCTTCGCCAAGGGGATCATCTGGCGCGGCCAAGTGAACGCCAGCCAACGCCCGGAACTGCAGTTCTCGCAAAACGTCGGCCAGGTCTTCCTGGGCGTCAACCTGAAATGCGCCTCGTGTCATGACAGCTTCGTCGACGACTGGAAATTGACCGACGCCTACGGACTGGCGGCGATCACCAGCAACGAACAGCTCGAAATCCACCGCTGCGACAAACCGACCGGCGAGCTGGCGAAGGCCTACTTCCTGTTCCCCGAGCTTGGAAGCGTCGACGCCGCGGCGCCACGCGAGGAGCGGCTGAAACAGCTCGCCGCGATCATGACGTCGCCCGATAACGGTCGCCTCACTCGCACCGTGGCAAACCGCCTGTGGCACCGGCTGATGGGCCGCGGGATTGTTCATCCGGTCGACTCGATGGGCGCCCGTCCTTGGAACGAAGACCTGCTCGATCAATTGGCTGTTCATATTTCCGACTCCGGTTACGACCTCAAGAAGACGCTCGAGTTGATTGCGACCTCGCAGGTCTACGGTCTGGAAAGCGCCCCTTGGGACGAATCGGCCCCCTTGGAGGATTTCGTCTTCACCGGGCCTTCGCCTAAGCGGATGACGGCTGAGCAGTTCGTCGATTCTCTGGCCGCTATCGCGGGCGTAGCGCCTGATAAAACTGAAAACGACGATGTCTTCGTCGAGCCGGTGAAGTCGTTGGAAGGGGCAGGGGAGCGTCCCTTCGTGCGGGCCTCGCTGATCCAATCGACGCCGCTGATGCGAACCCTCGGCCGACCGAACCGCGAGCAGGTGGTTACCACCCGCCCCGGCGAAGTGACGACCCTTGAGGCCCTCGAACTGAGCAACGGCGAGCCGTTGTCTGATCTCCTCGCCGCGGGCGGACAGAAGCTGGCCGCGAACTTCGGCGATCTCTCGGCCGAGGATCTCTGCCGCGCGCTCGTCCGCTCCGCACTGTCGCGCGAACCGACCGCTGAGGAACTGCAACTCCTCGCCGAAACTGCCGGCCAACCGCTGACCCCCGCGGGCCTGTCGGACGTTTTGTGGTGCATCGTGATGCTTCCTGAGTTCCAGTTGGTGCGATAATTCCTGCGCCTTCATCGAGCCCTCCCATGAACCAGAACCAACTCGACCGTCGCCGCTTCCTCCAGGCCACTTCCGCCGCCGCGCTGGCGACGATGGGCATGTCGGCCCCGCGGTTCGCGTTCGGCGCCGCCGGCGAAACGCTGGTCCAGCCGATCCCCAAAGCCGACGCCTGCATCCTCCTCTGGATGGCCGGCGGCATGGCGGCGCCCGACACGTTCGATCCGAAGGCTTATCTGCCGTTCGAAAAAGGCCTGCCGGTCGAACGGGTGATGAGCACGTTCCCGGCGATCAACAC
This sequence comes from Pirellulales bacterium, assembly GCA_041740115.1. Taxonomy (GTDB): domain Bacteria; phylum Planctomycetota; class Planctomycetia; order Pirellulales; family Lacipirellulaceae; genus Lacipirellula. The sequence continues at coordinate 38,298 of JBGSMO010000477.1, read as the reverse complement.
CGCGGTCGACAACATCAAGATCACCGCGGGCCTGGAAAACGTCGCCAAGGTGATGGACCGCGGGACGCTGATCCGCTCGCACGTTCAACCTGATCTCGGCCACATTCTCCACAGCCGTCACCAATACCATTGGCACACCGGCTACGTGCCGCCGCAAACGGTCGCCGCGCCGCACATCGGGGCGTGGATGTCGCGGGTGCTGGGGCCGAGCAATCCGGTAATGCCGGCGTTCATCGACATTGGCCAGCGGCTCGAAGGGGTTGGCGAAAAGGAAGAACTGAAGGCGTTCCACACGGCCGGCTTCTTCGGCGGCGAGTATGGGCCGTTCCTGCTCCCCTATCCGCAAGACGCCGTCGGCGCCGTCCGCCCGCCGAAGGGGATGACGCCCGATCGGTTCGAAGCCCGTTACCGCCACTTCCGCGAGCTCGTCCTCCGCGGCCCGCTGGGACAGCATGGGAGCGACCATCAGCAGGAGTCGATGATCCGGGCGATGGAGAACGCCCATCGCCTGCTCAGTTCGCCCGACCGCGCCGCGTTCGATATCTCCAATGAGCCGAAGGAGAGCTACGACAAGTACAACACGGGGCGCTTCGGTCAGGGGTGCCTCCTCGCCCGCCGACTGGTGGAATCGGGCGCCCGCTTCATCGAGGTGACGACTGAGTACGTCCCCTTCGAAGGGTGGGACACGCACGAGGAAGGGCACTCGCGGCTCGAGAAGATGAAGCAGCAGATCGACCGACCGATCGCTCAGCTGATTCTCGATCTCGAAGAGCGAGGGATGCTCGACCGGACGCTGGTGATCCTCGCCAGCGAATTCAGCCGCGACATGATGATCGAAGGAGTCCCCGGCAGCACGGCGAAGGACCAGTCGCGAGCCGCCAGCGACACGCTCGAACTCCCGGCCCACTACGGCCTCCACCGCCACTTCACGGGCGGCAGCAGCGTGCTGATGTTCGGCGGCGGCGTGAAGAAGGGCTTCCTCTACGGCGAAACGGCGGCCGAGCGTCCCTGTCTGGCGATTAAAGATCCGATCTCGGTGACCGATCTCCATGCGACAATCTTCCACGCGATGGGGATCTCGCCGAAGACGGAGTTCACGATCGAGAAGCGGCCGTTCTACGCCACGGAAGATGGCAAGGGGCGCGTCGTCGACGCGCTGTTTGCATAAGTCGGTGGCGGCGATTGCCTGGTTTTTGCTTCTCTGCCATGTCTGCCTACTCTGCCGTGTCTGCCAAACGTTTTTGGCAGACATGGGCGCTTTGTTGGCCACCGCCGGTTGGCCTCTCCAGGAGATAGCGCCAAGCTAGTGATTTCAATTGTCAATGAACTAATGTTCACACTAGCAAATGTCGTGGCTCATTTTCAACACAAAAGTTTGTGGAATTCTGGCGCGTCGCCAGATGGCCGCAAACTGACATGGATGGTCGCAATCGCTTGAGATGGTGCGCGAATTCGGTGTCGGAGACGCCTCCCACATGGGTCGCTACATTTTTCGTCGCTTCTCGATCTGCTAACCGTGCGCAAAACGCCCCTCTCTGTTGCCGATCCCGCAGCTACTGACTGTCGTGTTCGTCGGATATACTGAGAAGTCTGAAAATCATCATGCGCCGCGGCGGAACTCCCCGCCGGGCACGCCTCACGCCGTGAGACGCCGTCATGCTCTTGTCTGCTCATCAATTCGCGCGGCTCCCAGTCCTGGCGGCATTGTCGTCGCTAATGGCGTTGCCCCCGCTCAACGTTCAGGCGGCCGCCGAGGCTTCGGGGAAGGTCGACTACACCCGCGACGTCCGTCCGATTCTTGCCGCGAATTGCTTCAACTGCCATGGCCAAGATCCGTCGCATCGCGAAGCTGAGCTCCGCCTTGATCTGTTCGAAGCGCCGGCCGGCGACGAGGCCCACGGCGCCGAGCAGGTGATCTCGCGCGGCAATCCTGCCGAGAGCGAACTGATCGCCCGCATCGCCAGCGATGATGAGTCGCTGTTGATGCCGCCGCCTGATACGGGCAAAGTGCTCAAGCCGGCCGAGATCGAAACGCTCCGCCGTTGGGTCGAAGAGGGCGCCGAGTACAAGTCGCACTGGGCATTCGTGGCGCCGGTTCGGCCGACGCCGCCCGCAGTGAGCGACCCGGCGTGGGTGAAGAATCCGATCGACGCGTTTGTCCTGGCGCGGCTCGATCGCGAACAACTCAAGCCGTCGCCTGCCGCGACGCCGCAAACGCTGTTGCGGCGGATGTCGCTCGATCTCACCGGTCTGCCGCCAACGCTCGAAGAGCTCGCGGCTTACGAGGCTGATCTAGCGGCAAGCGATTCGATTGTCGGCAAGTCGTCGGCCGAGGCCGCGAGCGGCGCCCAGGCGTCGATCCTTGCCAAGCAAGTCGACCGGTTGCTCGCTTCGCCGCACTATGGCGAGCGTTGGGCCCGGTTGTGGCTCGACGCCGCCCGCTACGCCGACTCCGACGGGTTTGAGAAGGACAAGCCGCGGTTCGTCTGGATGTATCGCGATTGGGTGATCGAGGCGTTCAACGCCGACAAGCCGTACAACGAATTTGTCATCGAGCAGGTCGCCGGCGATTTGTTGCCGAACGCGTCGCAAGACCAGCGCGTCGCCACCGGTTACTTGCGCAACTCGATGATCAACGAGGAAGGGGGCATCGACCCCGAGCAGTTTCGCATGGAGGCGATGTTCGACCGCGTCGACGCCATCGGCAAAGGGGTTCTGGGCATCACCGTGCAGTGCGCCCAGTGTCACACGCACAAATACGATCCGATTACCCACACAGATTACTACCGGCTGTTCGCGTTTCTGAATAATTGCGATGAGGCCCAAATGTCGGCCTACGCCGACGATGAGCTCGCGCAGTGGGAAGCGACCCGGGCGGTGATCGACCGCATCGAAGGCGAACTGAAGACCGCCGCGCCCGATTGGCCCGCCCGGATGGCGGCGTGGGAAGCGACCGTTACTGACGACTCGAACCAGTGGACCGTCGTCCGGCCCGAGCTCGACGCCAGCGGCGGGCAGAAGCATTACTTGCTGGAAGACGGTTCGGTCCTGGCAGCTGGGTATGCGCCGACGAAGCACACGACCGAGTTCACCGTGATGCTGGCCGCCGACGCCAAGATCACGGCGGTTCGGCTGGAACTGCTCAACGACCCGAATCTTCCGCATGGCGGTCCTGGTCGGTCGCTGGATGGCCTTTTCGGCCTGACCGAAATGAAGGTCGCCGCGGCGCCTGCCGACAAACCGAATGAGAGCGCCGAGTTGAAGATTGTGAGCGCCACGGCCGACGTCAATCCGCCGGGCCGCCCGCTTGGCCCGGCGTACGACGATCAGAGCAAAGAGAAGCGGGTCACGGGCCCGATCGAGTACGCCATCGACGGCGACGACAAAACGGCCTGGAGCGCCGACATCGGCCCCGGTCGGAGCAACGTCCCGCATCAAGCTGTCTTCGTCTTGGAGAAGCCGCTCGAAGCGAAGGCGGGCGCCAAGCTAACCTTCAAGCTGACCCAAAACCATGGCGGCTGGAATAGCGACGACAATCAGAACAACAACCTGGGCCGCTTCCGGTTCACGGTCACCAGCGCCGAAAATGCCGTCGCCGATCCGCTTCCAGCCGCAGTTCGCAAGATCCTCGCGATCCCGTCGGCGGAGCGTACCCCCGCGCAAATCGCCGAGCTCTTCAGTTACTGGCGCACGACCGTCCCCGACTGGGCCGAGACGAACCGCCGGCTCGACGCGCTGTGGCTGAGCCATCCCCGCGGCACGACGCAGTTGGTGCTGTCCGAAAGGACCGAAGGCCGACCGACGCACCGCCTGGAGCGGGGCAACTTCTTGATGCCGGCCGAGGAAGTGACGCCCGGCGCGCCTTCGTTCTTGCATCCTCTGACGGCCGCCAATCCGAACCGACTCGATTTTGCCCGCTGGCTTGTTGACGAACGTTCGCCGACCGCGGCGCGAGCGGCAGTGAATCGGATTTGGCAGGCCTATTTCGGCGCAGGACTGGTCGGCACCGCTGAGGATCTGGGCACGCAGGGGGACCAGCCGACGCATCCCGAACTGCTCGATTGGCTCGCGGTGGAGCTCATGGAGCATGGCTGGAGCCAAAAGCATCTCCACCGGTTGATCGTCAGTTCGGCGACCTACCAGCAGTCGGCCGTCGCTTCGCCCGACTTACTCGCCCGCGATCCGGCGAACCAGCTTCTCGCCCGCGGCGCCCGTTACCGCGTCGATGCGGAGACGGTGCGCGACGTGTCGCTCGCCGTGAGCGGATTGCTTACGGAAAAGATCGGCGGCCCGAGCGTTTATCCGCCGGCGCCGGAGTTTTTATTTCAGCCCCCAACCAGTTACGGCCCCAAGATTTGGGCCTACGACGCGGATGCTGATAAGTATCGCCGCGCGTTGTACACATTCCGTTACCGCAGCGTGCCGTATCCGGCGTTTGAAAGCTTCGACGCCCCGCGCGGCGACATCGCTTGCGTCCGGCGCCCGCGCTCGAATACGCCGCTACAGGCGCTGACGACGCTGAACGAATCGCTCTATCTTGAATGTGCACGCGAGTTAGCTCGCCGCATCGTCGCCGAGGGGGGCAATTCAGACGACGATCGGCTCGCCTACGCAGTGCGATGCTGCCTGTCGCGCGACCCAAGCTCCGCTGAAATCGCGACGCTCAGCGAATTCCTGCAGAATCAACGAACCCGATTCGCCGCCGAGGGCGCCGACCCGTGGCAACTGCTGACGACCGACGACAGCCAAAAGAACCAACCGCTGCCGGCGAATGCCAGCGCTCCCGACTTGGCTGCTTGGACGGCGCTGGCCCGCGTCGTGCTGAATTTGGATGAAACAATTACGAAGGAATAGGATTAACCACCAAGGCACGAAGACACGAAGGAAGTCACCAAGAAGATGGAACCGCCGATGAACGCGAATGAACGCAGATAATTGAAGATCTGATCTTGCTCGTTTTTATTTGCGTTCATCTGCGTTCATCGGCGGTTCCAGTTTTTAACTTTTCTTCGTGTCTTCCTTAGTGCCTTCGCGTCTTGGTGGTTAAGGTATTAAAAAATGAACTGCCAATCTCATCTTCATCAAGGCATTCCCCCGCGCGAGTTGGCTCGGCGGTGGTTTCTCAAGGAATGCGGCGTCGGTTTGGGCGCGGTGGCGCTCAATCAGCTGCTGGGGAGTAGCGTTGCGCGGGCGGCGGCGGATCCGCAGGCGGCGAAGCAGGCGCATGCGCCGGCGAAGGCGAAGAACGTCATCTTTCTGTTCATGGCAGGCGCCCCCAGCCATTTGGAGTTGTTCGACAACAAACCGCAGCTCGCCAAGTTCGACGGGACGCTGCCGCCCGCGGAGCTGCTGGCGGGGTATCGCGCCGCGTTTATCAATCCGAACTCGACGTTGATGGGGCCGAAGTTCAAATTCGCCCGGCATGGCCAATCGGGCGCCGAGCTTTCCGAACTGCTGCCTCATCTGGCGACGGTGGCCGACGACCTGGCGATCGTCAAGTCGATGTCGACCGACGCGTTCAATCATGCCCCAGCTCAACTCCTGATGAGTACCGGCAGCCAGCAATTCGGCAAGCCGTCGATCGGCTCGTGGAGTCTTTACGGTTTGGGGAGCGAATCGCAGAACTTGCCGGGCTTCGTCGTCTTCAGCACCGGCAGCAAGGGTCCCAGCGGGGGCAGCGCTAATTGGGGTAGCGGCTACTTGCCGACCGTCCATCAGGGCGTTCAGCTCCGGACCAGCGGCGATCCGGTGCTGTTCCTCTCGAATCCGCGCGGCGTCGACCAGCGGCTGCAACGTGATTCGCTCGACGCGATCAACGCGCTGAACCGCCAGCATCTCGACCAGGTCGGCGATCCGGAGATCGCCACGCGGATCAACTCGTTCGAGATGGCTTACCGCATGCAGGCAAGCGCACCCGAGGCGATGAATCTTGCCGACGAGCCGGAACACATTCTCAAGATGTACGGCGCCGAGCCGGGCAAGCCTTCGTTCGCTAACACCTGTTTGCTGGCTCGCCGGTTAGTGGAGCGCGGCGTCCGCTTCGTCGAGATCTTCCACGAAGCGTGGGATCAGCATGGCTACCTCGTCCCCGACATCAAGAAGAACTGCGAGAAGACAGATCAGCCAAGCGCGGCCCTCATCAAAGATCTCAAGCAGCGGGGACTGCTCGACGACACGCTCGTCATTTGGGGGGGCGAGTTCGGTCGCACGCCGATGGTGCAGGGCGACCCGAACCACGCCGGCGCCGGCCGCGACCATCACCCCAACGCCTTCACGATGTTGCTGGCCGGCGGCGGCATGAAGCCAGGGGTGACGCTAGGCGAAAGCGACGACTTTGGCTTCAACGTGACGAAAGACAAGGTGCATGTTCGGGATCTCCATGCGACGATCTTGCATCAGTTGGGACTCGACCACACGAAGCTAACCTACAAATTCCAAGGGTTGGAGCAGAAGCTGACCGGCGTCGAGCCGGCGCGAGTGGTGACGGAGATTATTTCGTAGCCGCGAAGAGTCGCATAAGGACGCCAAAACAGAGGAAGGATCTCACGCAAAGGCGCGAAGACGCAAAGCAGGAGACGGTCGGGCAGAGCTTTTTTGCGAATTTTGCGTCTCTTCGCGGCAAACTCGTTTTCGCTCGTTCCGTATCGCCCATCGCTGATTCGGAAATCTGCGCCGTCCGTCCGCTGCGAGATTGAATTCGTCGTTCCGACGCGCTAAGACAGAGGTTGGCGGCTGCCAATTGGGCCTCAGACTTTGCAGTGGCCGCTGCTTCGACCTCGTCTCTTTTTATCCTCCTCCTCGTCTCAGGCGGCTCATCCGTGAAGAACGCACTCTGTCTTTCGGTTTGTCTGTCGTTCGTTGCGTGCAGTTCTGCATTCGGTGTGGACAATAATGACAAAGCTTCCATCGATTGCGAGCAGTGGGGCGTCGGCGAGATCGTCCTTGACGGGCCTAGCGAAGGCAATCCGTTCGTCGACGTAGAGCTTGCCGCCGACTTTACGGACCGGCAAAACAAACGGCTTCGCGTCCGTGGCTTTTACGACGGCGATGGTCGCTATGTCGTGCGGTTCAGCCCGCCGACGCCGGGGGAGTGGAAGTACCGCACGAGTTCCAACGCTCCCGCACTGCACGATCGAAGCGGCGTGGTGACGGCGACACCCGCCGCTAGCGACAATCACGGCTCGGTGGTCGTAAAGAATGGCTTCCATTTCGCCTATGCGGATGGAACTCCCTACCGTCCCATCGGCACCACCTGCTACGCGTGGACGAGCCAGCCAGAAGCGTTGGAAGAAGAGACGCTCGAAACGCTCGCGGCGTCGCCGTTCAACAAGCTGCGGATGTGCGTTTTTCCCAAGCGCTACAAGTGGAACGAGAACGAACCGCAGCTCTACGCGTACGAAGGAAAGGCGCCGAACCAATGGGACTTCACGCGATTCAACCCCGAGTTCTTCCAACATTTAGAGCGACGGATCGTTGATTTGCAGAAGTTGGGCATTGAAGCCGACGTGATTTTGCTGCATCCCTACGACGAAGGGCATTGGGGGTTCGACCGGATGTCGGACGAGGCCGACGATCGTTATTTGCAATACGTCGTCGCGCGGCTGGCGCCCTACCGCAACGTCTGGTGGTCGCTCGCCAATGAGTACGACTTCATGCTGGAGAAGCAGGAAAGCGACTGGGATCGGATGATCGAGGTCGTCGATCAGACCGATCCGTACGATCGGCTCACCTCAATCCACAACGGGCGCGTCCTTTACAACCACACCAACCCGCGGCTCACCCATGCGAGCATCCAAAACGGTTCTGCGGCCGAGGAGGCGGGACGGGCCGTGCTTTATCGCGACGCTTACCGTAAGCCGATCCTGTTCGACGAGATCAAGTACGAAGGGAACATTCCGAGCCGCTGGGGAAACCTCTCGGCCGAGGAGATGGTTCATCGATTTTGGGAATGCATCATCGCTGGGACGTATCCTGGCCACGGCGAGTGCTACTTGAGCGACGACGACATCCTCTGGTGGGCGAAGGGGGGGAAGCTGAAGGGAGAGAGCCCGGCGCGGATCAAGTTCCTCACGGAGATTCTGGCGACGGCGCCGGAGGTGGGGCTCGATCCGATCGACAAGTGGCAGTATCCGAACTTCGTCGGGAAGCCAGGCGAGTATTACTTGGTTTACCTTGGGAAAGAGTCGCCGCAGGAATGGAAGTTTTTCTTGCCGCGGTACGAGTTGAACGAGGGCGACGAGTTTCGGGTCGAGGTGCTCGACACTTGGAATATGACGGTCACGCCGGTGGCGGAGCCGTTCACGATTCGGCAGGAGTCGGAGTATCTCTTTGTGGATAAGGATAGCCGGAGCGTGCCGCTGCCGGGGAAGCCTTGGCAGGCGCTGCGAATCACGAAGGTAGCTTCGTCTAAAAAGAAATAGTCTCGCAGAGGCGCGGAGACGCAGAGGGAAAATGCGGAGAAACCGCCCTGCTTATTCCTCTGTGACTCAGCGCCTCTGCGAGAGATTTCAAAACAGATTCCGGTTGAAATGACCAAAGCCTTTCTAATCGCTGTCGCAACTCTCATTCAATGCGTCGTCCCGCTTGGCGCGAGCGAGATCGTCGACGCGCCTCAGAGTTCGCACGCGAAGCTTCAACCTGTGTCGCTGCAGGACGTTCGCTGGACCGAGGGTTTCTGGGCGGATCGCTTCGCGACGCTGAGGGAGAAATCGATTCCCGCGATGTGGGAACTAATGCGCGACGGCAAGTACAAGCCGTTTCTGGGGCACTTCAAGATCGCCGCCGGCGATGCGGAGGGCGACTACCACGGCGCTCCCTGGAACGACGGCGACTTCTACAAGTTTCTCGAAGCGGTCGCCGCCGTCTATGCGGTGACGCAGGACGCGCATCTGGCGGCGATTCTCGACGAGTCAATCGCCGCGATCGCCAAGGCGCAGCGTGACGACGGCTACCTTCACACGCCAGTGCTGATCGCCCAGCGCCACGGCGACCAGTCGGTGCAGCCGTTTCAGGATCGGCACAATTTTGAGATGTACAACATGGGGCACCTGCTGACGGCGGCGTGCCTGCACCATCGCGCCACTGGCCGCGATGAGTTCCTCAACGTGGCGCGAAAGACGGGCGACTTCCTATGCCGGACGTTCGAAAACCCGTCGCCGGACTTGGCGCGCAATTCGGTTTGTCCGTCGCACTATATGGGGGCAATCGAACTCTACCGCACGACCGGCGACATGCGCTACCTTACGCTCGCGCAGACGTTTCTTGAGATGCGGAACCTGGGCGTCAGCGACGGCGACAAGATCGTCGGGGGCGACGACAATCAGGATCGGATCCCGTTCGTCGATCAGCGCGAAGCGGTTGGCCACGCGGTGCGAGCGAACTATCTCTACGCGGGGGCGGCCGATCTCTATTTGGAGACGGGCGACGCGGCTCTCATGAAGCCGCTGGAGGCGATCTGGCAGAACGTCGTCGAGCGGAAGCTCTACCTCACCGGCGGCTGCGGCGCCCTCTACGACGGCGCCTCGCCCGACGGCAGCGAGCAGCAGGAGCAGATCACCCGCACCCATCAAGCGTATGGCCGCAACTATCAGCTGCCGAATCTCACCGCTCACAACGAGACGTGCGCGGCGATCGGCAACGTCTTGTGGAACTGGCGGATGTTCCTCGCCACGAGCGAGGCGAAGTACGTCGACGTCATCGAGTTGTCGCTTTACAACGCGATTCTCGCGGGGATAAGCCTCGACGGCGTCGATTTCTTCTATGTCAATCCGTTGCGCAACATCGAACCGCTGCCGACAGCCCTACGCTGGGCGCGGACGCGCGTGCCGTTCGTCACCTCGTTTTGTTGCCCGCCGAACGTGCTGCGCACGCTCGCCGAAGTGAGCGGGATGGCCTACAGTCGCGCGGGCGACGAGTTGTGGATCAATCTTTACGGCGGCAACCGGCTATCGACGGAACTGAACGGTTCGCAGCTCACGATTACTCAGACGACCGCCTATCCCTGGGACTGCCAAATCGAATTCGCCGTCGACGAATGCGGCGACCAGCCGTTCGCGCTGAAGTTTCGCATCCCCGGCTGGTGCGATGGCGCGACGCTCAGCGTGAACGACGTTGCCGTGGAGGACAAGCTCGCCGCAGCGAGTTACGCCGAGTTGCGGCGCCCATGGAAGGTTGGCGACCGCGTGACGTTGAACCTGCCAATGCCGCCGCGGCTCATCGAAGCCAACCCGCAGGTAGAAGAGACCCGCAATCAACTCGCCGTGCGGCGCGGCCCAATCGTCTACTGCCTCGAATCGCCCGACCTGCCGGCCGGCATGCGGGTTCACGAAGTCGCGCTCACTGCAGATGCGAATATGCAAGCCGTATTGGAACCGGGATTGCTCGGCGGAGTGACGGTCATCGAAACGACGGCGACGACTCATCTAGCAGGCGACTGGACCGGGCGACTTTACCGTCCGCTCGACAACGCCGCAAAGGGCAAGGCGATCGACTTGCGGCTCATTCCATATTACGCCTGGGCGAACCGTGGGCCGTCTGAGATGACGGTGTGGATGCCTCGCGATTGATTTCAGCCCCCGGCTCCGCGGGGGGGTAGCACACCGCAAGGCGACGCAAAGCGGTATGGTGACCGACCCCCCGGCAGAGCCCGGGGGCTGCAAGAGGGTTATTCGATACGTGTAATCCAGACGACGTTCGTCTTCGGCTGCAAACTGACTACCCCACCGCCGTCGACCGCATTGCCCTTCACGACGGCCCCTGACTTCGCGTCGATCCAATTCACTTGGAAGCCTTCCTGCGATGCGGGAAGTTCGACGTTGATCGCCGCATCAAGGCTATCTAAGTAGCAGAGACAGTCGCCTTCCGGTCGAGCCAGCATCCATTGATTCGGCCGAAGCGATGGCGATTCGACAGGCTTCATTTGCGGAAGAACTTTCGCCAAGCCATCAGGCAAGCGCGGCACGTCAGCCAGGGAACCGCCGCCGATGAGGACGGCCCAGCCGTCGTGAACGCTCGGACAATTCTGCTCCGCGTAGTAAGTGACCGCCTTGTCGGGAAAGCGCTGGCGATACTCGCGGACCGCACGGACGATTGCCGCGGCGCCTCCCGGCTTTAGCTTCGTTTTTCGCAGTTGCTGCCGCGGTGCGAGGTTCTCACCGCCGTTGGGCGCATACAGCCCGTCGTCGGCCGTGTAGGCCCAGTAGCGAATATCGATCACGTCGACCGCCTTGCCGCGAACCGGGTCGGCGAGGATGGCGTCCTGCACATTCTTCGGTGCGCTGAGGCCGATGACAACGTCGGTGCCTGCTTCGCGCTGCCATTCCGTGATGACGTCAATCCAAAACTCGACGAAGTGGAGCGGCCCCGTAAACTCGCCGCTGGTAAGTTGGATGATGTTGGAGCGATCGGCGAAGTTGTCGAGGCACTTCCGGATGTAGCCGCGATGCAACTCGCGCAACCGCGGATTCGAAACATCATAAAACGTCTCCGCCAGAAAGATTCGCTTGTCGCCGACGTAGGGGGGCGGCTCGGGGAAGGGGAGGAAAGCGTTCACGTTATTCGCCGGCCGCCAGGGGGAATCGGCCCAGTGGGCGCCTGCTTCGATAATGTTGTGCTGGAAGTAGTTCTGGTGGAGCAGCACCAAACCCTGCTCGTCGCAATGCCCGGCGAAATCGCGAAGTCGATTCCAGTACCAAGGATTGAATTGAGTGAGGTCGTAACGGCTCAGTCCATCCCAAGCCGAACCTTCGCCAGTTCGCGCGAAGGGTTGTTCGTAAAACGGCGGCTCGACCTCGCCGTTCGCTTGCCGCACATGGGTATGCTCGTCGCGACGGCGATCGTACCAAAGACCGTAGTGATGGTCATACGCGACCGTGCCGTCGGCGTTCATCCGCGCGGCGAGCGCCGGCAAGTCATCAGTAAATCCGGCGCCGACGCGACCTGGGACGTAGCGCGTGATGGCCGGCCCAAACGCCGGCGCCTCGTCAGGGCGAATGTTGCCGGCCCACCATTTGGGCGTCAGCGTCCGGCCAGTCGCGACGCGATCGCCGACCATGAGCCAACCGTTCTCGACGCGGAGCGGCTTCGTCGACGTTTTTGAATTGCTGCTCTCCGCGTTCGTCAGCACAGCGGCAGCCTGCTTTCGCTTGCTGAACTCCGCTGCGTTGCGTTTTGACGCCGCTTGCATCCGCTCGCGAATGACTTCGATTAACTCCGTTGGCGGCTCAGCCGATTGCCGCGTAAACTCCGCCGCTTCGGCGACGGTCGGGTTCGTCGAGCCAATCGGATCGAGGAGCAACGGATCGATGCGTCGCGCGGCCTCGTCGCCGCGACGCTCGCGGAGTTGGGCTTGAAACAGACTGAGGGGCTGGACGAAGTCGCCGATCCCTTCAATCGTCCCGTCGCCGGCGACGTTGGCCCACACGCCGATCGACCAGTTCTCGGCGCCGGGCGGTCGGAAGCAGCGGACTTGGGCGGCTTGGCATTGCCAGACGACGCAGTTGGCCGCGGCCCAGCCGCAGCCCGCCGGCGCGGCCCAGCGGTTCTCCAGGCAAAGCCTACCGCCGTCGATGCGGACGTTGTCGTAGAGCAAGCCCGACGTCCAACTCTCGAGCGGTCCGCTGTCGCCATGCGTGCGCGACGCGATGCAATGGACAAAGGCGTTCGGCCCGGCGGAGCAATGCCCCGTGGCAAAGTCGTGCAGCCCTTCCTCGCTCCAACAGCGCAGAAAGAGCGTCTGCTGGCCCTGCGTGAAGAAGGCGAGCCGCCGCCGACCGCCGAGTTCGGAAACAGGAGCAAGCGACAGGCAATCTTCCACAGTGATGCGACGGGCCGTCTCCCAAACGGCGACGGAGCCTCCGGCGAAGTGGCGGCATTCGACGCGGCGCAGCCAACCGTCGACGACGTTCTCGAACGTCACCGCGTGCCACGCATGCTCTTCATCGAGCGGGCGATCGGCGTCGTACGCTGATTCGAGCACCATATCTTCGACGCCGATGTTCGAAATTCGTCCGGGCCAGCGAACCAGACTAGCCGTCGCCCCGCCGAGCGCCGCCTCGATAGCTGTCGTGATTGGCGCATCGAGCGTGATGCGATTTCCCTCGATCGCGATGATCGTGCGCTCCCAACGGACGTCGCGCGAACCAGGTCGCCACCCCACGCCAAAGGCGTCGGCGCCGAGTTGCTGCACCCACTCGGCGGAGCTCGGTCTGGCGACGACGATTTGATCGCCGACCCTCAACCCGTCGTTTGAGTTCAATGTCAGCGTCGTCGCGCCGACCGGAACATGGTCATCGACGACTTGGCGAATTGCGCCGGGATCGGCGGCCGCTCGATCATCAACTCCGGCGACGCGGATGAGCGTCCGCCGGTCAGGTCCGGTCGCCGTTAGCCGCGTGCCGTTAGCCGTAGCGCCTGCCCCGCGCAGCACGACGCCGGATGCGTTCATCAACAACTGGCCGGCGATCTCGTAGTCGCCCGGCGCCAGCCCCACGGCGCCCCGAAAACCGCTCGCATCGAGAGGGAGCGACGCGACTTCGTCCAGCGCCGCCTGAATCCGCGCGCCGTCATCCCCCTCGCCCGGTGCGACGACGACTCGCAGCGGCGCGACTGGAATGTCGCGATCGCCCCCGGCGAACCCGCAACTGGAGAAATCAGGAATGCGATTCCCGCGCTCGTCGCTTCGATAAACAAGCTTTCCCTCTGGGCCAAGCTGAACCGCGTACTCATCCGCAATAGCCTGTCCAACCGAAAGCGGTCGCCAAGCGACGACGGCGATCGCGCAGAAGCTCAAGATGGACGTCCAGCGGCGGCAGTGCATTATCAGCCGCCGAACGGCGGGCGCGAGAAAAGAAGTGACCCGGTTTCACTTCCAGCCTAAACCGGGCCTAGCCGACTCTCAAGTCGCCGCGATTGCATTCCCGGGCGGCAAATCCGCAAGGATTATTCGTGGATGAGCACCCCGACGTACAAATCGCCGTCGGTATGCCATCTGTCGCCGCCGCCGTTCTTGCCTTCCAGCGTCTTGTGAAAGTGCTGGACGATGTATTCGTCGCTCAAGACACCGGCCTCGTTGAGGTCAACGAAGAGAGTATCCCGCTCCTGGTCGACGTTGCCGTCGATGTGGTGCGTGATCTGGCCCGTTCGGTGGCTCAACCCGACCCCTTTGTCGAACGCCGCCGAGCCGATCCACACGGGTCGCCCATCGGGGTCGTTCTTGTCTGTTTTCCAGAAGCGCACATGGTGCCGCTGCCGCGGATCGTCGCCGACTTGTTTCTCGAACGCCAAGTCTTCTTTCCGGCCGAAGAGGTACAGACTGCTTACCGGCGCCTGATCGTCGGGACGCTTCAGGACCGTCGCTTCGGCAATTTTCAAGTCGCTGCGCAACGACAGCGGCTTCGCTTCCAACCAATGGGCCGCCGCCAACCCTTTGATGAGATCATTCTCCGTGCCGATGAGACTGACGTTGAGCGGATCGCCTGGAACCCCGTCGGCGGCGCGGGTGACGTTCGGGAGGTCGTTCAGCGAGGGATGACGCGACTCGGCGACTTTCCAGAGGAGCGGCATCAACAGATAGGCGATGCCGAGCCAACCGAGCAACAACAAGAGAAACCAGCCTGCCATACGTCTCTTCAATCGGCGATGGTGATGATCGGCAATGACGTCGCTGGGCGATGGCTGGCCATCGGCGCCTGGTGGGGGCGCGTCGGAAGCAGGACTCTCCATAGTGGTATGTCGGCGCTGGCGTGAGTTGTTCGTCAGTAGGAAAGTGCGACCCGCGTCTATCGTACCGAACAATCGTCTCCGGGAGCAACGCGGCGACGAGAAACTCCCAGGGAAACTGCCAAGTCTAGAAAACTAACCGCCAAGGACGCCAAGAATGCAGAGAACCAAGGAACAGCCGATGAACGCGAATAAACGTAGATAATATTTATTGGCGTTTATCGGCTGTTCCAACTTCCCTTGGCGAAACTTGGCGTCCTTGGCGGTTCAAATGAAACGACTTTGCAGGTCCACCGGTTCGGCTCCATTTTCTTCATCCCGTCAGCAAAGCTTCTCTAGGTTCCACAGTCGCCTTTGGCTATAGTACACGCCGCCTGTTTGTTTCATCCCGGGTCCCTTTTTCTGAATCGCGACTGCCGCTGGCCATGAATGAGATCAAGATTGAGGTCTGGGACGCTACTGGCAACAAGCGGCAGCTTGTGGAAGTGCCGACCGACGCCGAGGTGAATCGCCTGATCGCCGTGCTGATCGAACGGATGAATCTGCCGCGGCACAGCCCCGACGGGCAGATGATGAGCTACAAGTTTCATCACAAAAGCTCGGGAAGGCAGTTGCTCGATTCCGACACGCTCGCCTCGGCCAACGTGAAAGATGGCGATATTTTGCGTCTGCAGCCTGAAATCACCGCCGGCAACCGCCGAGGGCGTCATGTCAGCTGAACCGGATGCGACGGAACCCGCAGCGACGCCGCTGGAAGAGACCAAGGCCTGTCCGTTTTGCGGCGAAACGATCATGGCGGTCGCGAAGAAGTGTCGCTACTGCCGCTCGTATCTCGATC
This sequence comes from Pirellulales bacterium, assembly GCA_041740115.1. Lineage (GTDB taxonomy): Bacteria > Planctomycetota > Planctomycetia > Pirellulales > Lacipirellulaceae > Lacipirellula. The sequence continues at coordinate 22,742 of JBGSMO010000477.1, read as the reverse complement.
CGCAGTTGGCGGCTGAGAACGGGTGGGCGAGGACGAATCGCTCTGCCGCCCCTTCGTCGTCGGATCGCATGCTGATGCCGGTGGGCCGCCCGATCTCGGCGATTGCCGCCGGCTATCTGGGGCTGCTGGCCATGTTTCCGTTAATCGGCATCCTGTTTGGTTTCTTGGGAGTGATCTTCGGCATACTTGCGTTAAAGGCGATCGGTAAAGATCCGGAACTCTCTGGCAAAGGACGTGCCTGGTTCGGCATTATCGCCGGAGCGATCTTCTGCGTGCTATGGATTGGCTTGCTTGGCGTGATCGTCGCAGATGCGGCTGAACGAGGCTCGTTCTAGGAGCAGTTAAGAAATGAGCGACGCGCTCCGTATCGATCCGCAGGCGAGCGCCGGTCGCTTCTCCCGATTTGAATTGATCGGTTGGTGGGATCAACGCCGTTTGGCTAACGCGAAGGCGCTCGTCATCGGCGCCGGCGCCCTCGGCAACGAAATCATTAAGAACTTGGCGCTGCTGGGCGTCGGACGTATTCTCGTCGTCGACTTCGATCAGATCGAACACTCCAATCTCTCGCGATCGGTGCTCTATCGCGAAAGCGACTGCGGCCGGCGCAAGGCCGACGCGGCCGCCGAGCGAGCCCAGGAAATCTATCCGCAGTTGCAGATCGAGCCGCTCCACGCCAACGTCGTCTACGACCTGGGGCTCGGCCCTTACCGCTGGGCCGACGTCATACTCGGCGGACTCGACAATCGCGAGGCGCGCGTGGCGATCAACCGCGCCGCGGCGAAGGTCGGCAAACCGTGGATCGACGGCGCCATTGAGCGGCTCGACGGCATCGCCCGCGTCTTCGATCCGGCGATCGGCCCCTGCTACGAGTGCACGATGAGCGAGGTCGATTGGAAGATGCTCGAAGCACGTCGGAGCTGCGCATTGCTCACGCGCGCTGAGATGGAGCATGGCAAGGTGCCGACGACGCCGACCACCTCCTCCGTCATCGCCGGCATCCAGGTGCAAGAAGCGGTGAAGATGCTCCACGGGTTAGAGACGTTGTCGGGACAAGGTTTTGTTTTTGACGGCACTTACCATCAGAGCTATGTCGTGAACTATACGCGGCTCGACGATTGCCCGAGTCATGAGCCGATGGAGCCAGTGATCGAACTGCCGTGGAGCATGAGCCAGACGCCCGCTGGAAAGCTGCTCGCGCGGGCGACCGAGGATTTGGGGCCCGGCGCGATCCTGCAGTTCAATCACGATCTGTTGGCGACGCTTACCTGCCCGGGATGCGAGCGTACCGTCCCGCATTTGGCCTCGCTGGGGAAGGTGACAGAACGAGATGCGATTTGTCCGCAATGCGGGGCGCCGCGGGCGCCGGGAATGTATCATACGCTCGCCGTCGATTCGCCCCTGGCGGAGCGAACGCTGGCGGAACTTGGCGTCCCGGCGTGGGACGTCGTCGGCGCCCGAGCGGGCGAGCGTCACGTCTACTACGAATTTGCCGGCGACCGGCGCGAGCTGCTCGGCTCGCTGCTTCGCGAGGAGAGCCCAGCATGACTGCCATCGACGTCAGCGATCTGGCCCGCGAGGAATTGGCGCCGGCGAAGTTTCCGGTCGATTATCATGCGCCGTTTCGACTGTTCCTCGCGCCGGAGGTTCATCGCGGCATTCAGGCTCATGCGAAGGAAGACGCCTCGGTCGAAATCTGCGGCGTGTTGGTCGGCAACTGGGGTAAGGACGACCTCGGGCCGTTCGCCGAGGTGACCGACTATATTCGCTGCGACAGCGCGTCGAGCAAGTTCGCGGAGGTGACGTTCACGCACGAATCGTGGGCGCAGATCAACGAGCAGATGGATTCGAAGTTCGTCGACAAGCGAATCATCGGCTGGTACCACTCGCATCCCGACTTTGGCATCTTTCTCTCCGATCGCGATTGCTTCATTCACGAGCACTTTTTCTCCGGTCCGGGGCAGGTGGCGTACGTCGTCGACCCGGTGCGCGACCTTGAGGGCGTGTTCGATTGGCAAGGCGGGAAGCCGACGCCGATGTCGCACTATTGGATCGGGCCGCAGATTCGCACGGTCGACGCGAGCCAGCGGAATCCGGCACGTGAGGGATCGGCGCGAATGGCCGGCGCTTCAGCCGTTCGCACCGCGGATTTGGCCGAAGGCGTGGCGCCGTCGCGGGACGATCGTTCTTCGTTCGGGACGACGACGAATCTCTTGGCTTGGCTGGCGCTCTTTCTTTTGGGCTACATGCTGGCCGGGGCGCGGACTCGCTGGGAGCAGGAGCGGCTCGTGGAAGGCGTCGTCGCTCACTATGGCTTGACGAAGATAATGGCAGTCGGCCTCGATCAAGAACTGGCTAAGGTGCGGAAGAACTTGCAGGCGATCAGCGCTGAATCGAAGAAGTTGCCGGCGCCGACTGGCAAGCTTTCCGACGAGGAAGCGACGGCGGCCCTGAAACAGCAGCGGCTGGTCGCCGATAGCCTCGTGATGACGGAGAAGATGCTGGAACAAGTGCAGGCCCGCTACGCCCTCACGGTGGAGGAGCAGGCCGCCTTGTCTCAACTGCTGATGCAAAAGCAGGCCGAGGCGGCGACGATGCTGGCGCCCCAAGCGACTTCCGCGGCGCCGGTGAAACCGAAGGAATCGACTCCGCCTGCGGCGCCAGCCTCTGCGCCAGACAAGACGGCGACAGCGCCAGGTGCCGCGCCTGCCGCGGAAGCGAAGTCCGAGGCAGAGACACCGCCCGCCAAGTAGCCGCATTGCGAACAGCCGCTTAACTGATTGCCTTCACCGTTCACTGCCGACCGCCCATGGCCGATCCGATTCGCATCACGACCGCCGATCTTCAGCGTCCAGAGATCAACGACTACGTCGAGATGCAGAGTTATCTGCAACGCGACGTGGGCGAGATCGGCAAGCAGCCGTGGCTGATTCGCGTGATCTATGCGAATTGGTTTTATTTGTCGATTGCGGCGGCGCTCGGCGGGTTGGCTGCGTGGGCCTGCTTGGAGCCTTGGTACGATGATGTCAACACATCGGAAGACGAGATCGATTTAGTCGCCCTCTTGATATTCCCGACCGTGGCGGCGGGCATCGGATTGTTTCTCGGAGCCGCCGAAGGAATTATTTGTCGCAATCCCCTGCGGGCCGTCCGTTGCGGCGCGGTTGGGTTGGGGATCGGATTCGTGGGCGGGCTCGTGACGATTTTTCCTGCCGGCATCCTCTTTGTGCTCATGTCAGGACTCGCCTTGAGCATTTGGGATAACCCAGTTGAGGGGGAAATGCCGACTGGTCTTGCGCTGTTGGTGTTCATCATGGGCCGCGGCGCGGCGTGGGCTGTTGCCGGCATCCCTGCCGGAATTGGGCAGGGTGTCGCCCTCCGTGAAAAAAAGGTAGTGATCAACGGCCTCGTCGGTGGCGTTCTGGGGGGCTTGATCGGCGGGTTGCTGTTCGACCCGATTTCCTTGGTACTGACCGCGGATGACGGACAAGCGACGTATAGCCGCGCGGTTGGCTTCGCAACGATCGGTTTGTTCGTCGGATTATTCGTCGGATTGGTCGAAGGATGGACGAAGACCGCTTGGCTGCTGATGCGTAAGGGCCCGCTCGCCGGCAAGCAATTCATTATGTTTAAGGACACGACGGTTTTGGGAAGTTCGCCCAAGGCCGATATCTATCTCTTTAAGGACGACGGGATCGAGCCGCGACATGCTTTAATCACCAATCGCGGCGGGCGTTTCGAGATTGAAGATTGCAACACGCCGGACGGCACTTACGTGAACGGCATCCCCGTCACCCGAACAATCCTGCGCGACGGCGATAAGATCGTTCTCGGCAAGACGGTGCTCGAGTTTTCCGTCAAGGAATCGTCCGCTTAGCGCGCCACGCTTTCATTTGTGCTTCTAACGCTGATTGCATTCGCTTCATCCGTTCAACTCATCCCTCTCGCCGCCGGAGACCCAAACCGTGCCGATTCAAGTCACCTGCCCCAGTTGCCAAACGACGCTGAAAACCGCCGACTCCTCTGCAGGCAAGCGGGCCAAGTGCCCCAAATGCGGCGGGATCATCGAGATTCCCGCGGCGACTCCCGCACCTCCCGCCGACGACGAGTATGCCCTGGAAGCGGAGCCGAATCCGCTGGCCGGTTTCTCAGACGAAGAACTTTCGAGCGGCCCGGTCGCCCCGACGTCGAATGATCGCAAGCCATGCCCCGCCTGCGGCGAGATGATCATGCGCGACGCCGTGAAGTGCCGCTTCTGCGGCGAAGTGTTTGATCCTGTACTCAAAAAGAAAGAGCAGAAAGCGCTCAAGGCGACAGGCGAGGACGCCGACCTGTCGACCGGGGAATGGGTCTTGGCGATTCTATGCTCCACCATCGGTTGCATCATCGGCATCATTTGGATGATCCAAGGCAAACCGAAGGGCAAGAAAATGTTCTTGGTTTCCTTCGCCGCGCAGGTCATTTGGGGAATTGTCCGAGTTGGCGTGCAAAACGCTGCCAACCAATAGATTGCATCCCAACCGTTTCGAGGCCTTTTGAATGACGACAGACGGGGTGATCACCTGCAATTGTGGAGCGAAGGTTCGGCTGCCGGCGGAAGCCGCCAGCCGCGCCTTTCGCTGCCCGCAATGCAAGTCGCCGCTGGCATTGACGACCGATGCGCTCGTCCTCGCTGCGACGCCATTGGCAGGAGGGCGCGCGGCGACTTGCCCTATCTGCCAGTCAGCGATTGCGACCGACGAACCGTGCGTCACCTGCCCCGATTGCGATTTGGTTCACCATCGCGAATGTTGGGCCGAGATCGGCGGCTGCGGCACGTTTGGTTGCAAGCAGGCCCCGGCGATCGACAAGTCCGAGCAGTCGGTGCAGGTTCCGCTCACGGCCTGGGGAGATACGAAGCGCTGCCCGGCGTGCGGCGAAACGATCAAGTCGATCGCGTTGCGTTGCCGGTATTGCAGTACGGAGTTCAGTTCGGTCGACCCCATGTCGGCGGCCGATTTGCGAGTGCAGGCCATCGAAGGGGATAAGCTCTCCTCGCTTCGCCAGAGCGTCGTCGCCCTGTTCGTCGTCGGACTGTTAGGAGCATGCGCCCCGCTGATCGCTGTCGTTTCCGCGGTTTATCTCATTCCCAAGCGAGCGGAACTCGCGAAATGCGGGCCGCTGTATATGATCATGGGATGGACGGCGCTCGGGCTTTCTTGCGTTTATTCGCTGCTGATGTTGCTCTTCTTCCTTGCTGAAAACGTCTGAGAATAACTGAGGCTTTCGGCCCGTCGGGTAGGCGTAAGAGATGCGGCAGATAGCGAATTCAGGTGCGACTGGTGAGTGAAGCGAATCCAAAACTTCTGCCTGCCGGCGAACGCGAAGCGGGATCGCTGTGCGCTCACTGTAGTCGCGAATTACACCGCGACGAGCCGACGGCCATTTGCACCAAGTGCGGCGCCGTTCATCATCAAGCCTGCTGGGAAACTGGCAGCGGCTGCGGCTCGTACGAATGCGCCCGGTCGGGAACGTTCGCGAAGCCCCGCGGGCTCGAGAAGATCTCCATCTCGCACGCCGAACTAGCGGCCGCCACGCCGCTGCCGCCGCCGGTGCAGCACAAAGTCTACGAACCGGCGCCCGAGCCCCCGCCGCGCTGGAATCGAACCTCGCTCTGGGCGTTTGGGCTCGCGTTGGCCGGCATTCCGCTCTTTGGCTTAGTGACGGGCATCGTCGCCATCGTCGTCGCCTGCATCGCGCTCGTCGGGCACACGACCAATCGCAAAGGGATGCCGCTCGCCGTCGCGGCGATTCTCATCGGGCTCGTCGACGTCGTCGGCTGGTCGGTCGGTCTTTCCAAGTATTACGGCAACGTTGGCGGCGGCATCGTCGCCCTCAGCGAGTTCTCGATCGATCCAGAATCGCTCAACGAGCTTCCTGAGCGCATTTCACGGGCGATGCGCGCCAACGTGCTAATCCAGGCAAACTTCGGCATCGGTCGGCAGGGTCTCGGTTCGGGCGTAATCCTAAAGATTAAAGATGGCTCGGCGTACATCGTCACCAATCGCCACGTCGTCGACGAGAATTTCAGCGAAGCGGCCGGCGCCGCCGATGCGAAAACTGACCTCTCCGGCATGGCCGACTTGAACGTGCTGACGGTTGAGCAGTCGTTCGGACCGGCGAAAGTCGAATGGGTGGCGCCGCACGGCGTTGACTTGGCGATCATCGTGATGCCGCTGCTCGGCGCCGTCGATCAACTGCAAGAGGCCATTTGGAATGGCAAGGAGACGCCGCACATTGGCGAGGCCGTGTTCGCCGTCGGCAATCCGCACGGCCTCGGCTGGACGCACTCGTCGGGGAGCATCTCGCAGGTGCGTCGCCGTGAACAGGGCGCCTTCAGCTTTCGCGTGCTGCAAAGCACGGCCCCGATCAATCCCGGCAACAGCGGCGGCGGGCTCTACGACGCCGACGGGCGGCTCATCGGCATCAACACGATGACGGGCGACAAACGATTTGCCGAGGGGCTCGGCTTTGCGATCTCGTTCCCGACGCTGCTGGAGCTGATTCCTGAGAAGTTCGGCATTGGAGAATTGAATGCGGCGCCAATTCCCCTCGACGAAATCAAGTCGGCATTGGAAGCTGACGTGAAGACCGATAGGGAAACAGCGACCGAAGCCGAGCCACTAAACGACGCGGCGACTGTGGAAGAGGAGAAAAGCGAATGAGCGCCGTGCGTCTCCGTCGATTGAAGGCCGACTACGACCGACTCAGCGATTACGTTCGCCGCCACCCGCGGCTGAAGCTGATTCAGGTCGAGGGCGATCCCCCCGAACGTTATCAGCTCGAAATGCAAATCAAGAGCCTTCGCATGACCGGCGGCGAGCTCCAGCCGGTGCAAAGTCATCTCGTCGAGATCGCGCTGCCGCTCGCCTACCCGCGGACGCCGCCGCAGTGTCGAATGCTGTCGCCCGTGTTTCACCCGAACATCGCTCCTCATGCGATTTGCGTCGGCGATCATTGGGGCGCTGGCGAATCATTGCAGTCGATCGTCGCCCGCATTGGCGAAATGCTCGCCTACCAAAGCTACAACGTGAAGAGCCCGCTCAACGGCGAGGCGGCTCGCTGGGTCGAGGAGAACAAGGATCGCCTGCCGCTCGACCGCGTTAGCCTGCTGGTGGAGGATGCAGTGCCAGCGCCTGCTGCCGATGCGGCGTCGGCGATCGTGCAATCCGCGTCGATCGCCGCGCCCCCTAAGCCCGCCGCTGCTGCATTTACGGCCGCTCCCTCGTCAACCGCAGCGCCGGCGTCATTCGACTTCCTGGAAAAACCGCCGGCGGCTGTTGTCCCGCTGCGAGTGCAACCTCAGCCTCCCGCGATCCCTAAGACGGCTCCTGCCGCGCCGCCCGCAGTTGCAGACGCCGACACGATCCTCATTGCCTGTTCGCAATGCGGCGCCGAGTACCGCGTCGGCGCCACATCGGCCGGCCGCCGCGTCCGCTGCCGCAAGTGCCTCCAAGTCTTCGTCGCGAGTGCAAAATGACGCCGAGCTCACTCCTCCCGGCGAAGTTGCCGTCGTCGCCCCAGCCGGCGGCCGCCGACGTCGTTTGGCTGGAGGATGACGACGCCCGTGCGATGGATCGGCGCCGCGCCCAACTGCTCGATCGCCACTGGACCATGCTGGGCGTCAGCGTCGCCGTGATCGTCCTCGCGTTCGCTCTGCAACTGAATCCCTCGGGGCGCGTCCGCGCCTCGTGGCTGCCGTTTGATTCGCTCCCGCCTCTTTGCGGCAGCCGCGCTTTCTTCGGGATGAACTGCCCCGGCTGCGGATTGACGCGCAGCTTCGTCGCGCTCGCGGCGGGGGACGCGTCGGAGTCGTTTCGGCTGCACCGCATCGGTTGGCTGATGGCGCTCGCCGTCGTGCTGCAAGTTCCCTATCGAGCATGGGGACTGTATGAACTTAGACGCGGCATGATTTCCGAGCGAACCTGGCCCGTTTGGTTCGGTCGATTGCTGATCGCCGCTTTGATCCTGAATTGGCTCGCGGGGTTGATGTTGTAAGCGACGACCTCTCGCGCACGAAACAAGTCCGGCTCTCCTAGTGGGAAAGCCGGACTTTGCGTCGGACCCAACGAACTGGCTGCCTCTTCCGCCGTTGCGGCCCCTATTCAATTCGCGAGTGAGTTGCCGCACTCCGTTAGAAGTTTGGAGTCAGTTCTTCTCCAGCTCGGGTGACGAGCCGAGCGTACTCGCGAATGTCGATGCTCTCGTTAATATTGCGCACCGAGCCGTCGCCGAAGAGGTGATTGGCGCCCCCGGAATGAAAGGCGTAGGGGGCGCTGGTGCCATAGGTGTTGAGCCATGGATGCGGATAGCTGGAGGTGACAATGTCCAATCCATTGGCCGCATTGACTGCCGCTGTGCCGAACTCCGTGGCGCCATCTTGAGAGATACCGAAGACGACGATGTCGCTCGCCGGACGGCACCAGCCGCCGCCGTTGGCGCGAGCGAGCAGCAAGTCGCCGCTCACCTGGATGCTATTGCGGAACAGATAGGGCCTGCCAGCCGATTCGGCGAACAAAATGGTGTTGGAAAGGCCGTCGGTCACGTCCTTGAAGCTGGCCGCCGTATTGTTGTACTCCATGATGCCCGGATAGTTCCCGTCGACGTTGGTCGTGCCGACTTGATCGACCAGGCTGGCGTCGGCCAATTGCTTCGCCACCCATACCGTCGGCGAATAGTCCGTCGGCGACGATACGACTGGATCAAACGGGCTGATTTCCGGCAACCCGTCCAGTTGGCCAACGTCAATTGGCGACGACGGGCAATGGAGCGTCGGCAACGGGGTATTCACTGCGGTACGGTTGAGCGGGTCGCCCCAGTTCTTCGTCAGATCGAACTGCTTCCGGATGTTGCCGTTTTCCATGTAGTCGAGCAAGTGCGTGATGGCGGCTATGCGCGGGGCCGTCGTCAGACCGACGGGACGAGCGCTGACCGGCACTTTTTTCCGGGCGTCGTGGTGGTTCTGAACCGTCAGGCCGACCTGCTTGAGATTGTTAATGCACTGCGCGCGGCGCGCCGCTTCGCGGGCGGCCTGCACGGCCGGCAACAGGAGTGCGACAAGCACGCCGATGATGGCAATCACCACCAGCAACTCGACGAGCGTAAAGGCTGAACGTGGGCGCGACATGAGTATTCCCTCTCCAAAAAGCAGATAAATAATTGTTTGTATGCGATGCTTCTATAGGGCGATGGCAGGCAAGTAGTTCTCGCCCTGCTTGATGCTGACGACTAGGTCAGACGTGTTGGGGTTCGCGTACTTGGCGGGAATGACGTTCGGTCCCGAGACAACGTCGGTTCCCTTTTTGACGGGTTTGTACCAGAGCACCGTGAGGGTGTAGTCCCCTGCAGGAGCCCCGTCGGCCGTGACGTACGTCGACACGTTGAAGGCGCCATCCTTGTCGACGTTGGCCCGCGGATTGGGCGTCCCCGCAATCGGCGCCTTCGGATACAGCGCGACCAGCGCCCCGGAGATCGGTTGGCCTCGGAACGTGATCGATCCGTGCGCCGGAAAGACCGGCGTCCGGTCGGACGTCCCTGGGGAACACCCAGCCATAGCGATGATCGCAATAGCGATTCCGCACAGTCCTGTACACATTGACTTCAGATTCATGGCAGTGGCTCCAGTGGGAGCGGCGGGGGGTTGGCTCATGGCGATTCACTCGGTACGAAGACGCGGGCGTTCTTGGGATAGATGTGAACTCGCTCGCCTTCCCGCAAGGCGAGGTTGGAAAACTCATCGAGCGACAACTCCACCAGGACGCTTGCCGCGTCTGCCGTTTCGAGGAAGACGCGGGCAACGGCGCCGGCGGAATGCGTCCGCGTGATGCGGGCCGGAAAGCTCGGCTTGCCATTCGACTGGCGGCGAATCTCGAACTCGTGCGGCCGCATGTAGACGGTGGCCGGCTGTTCGCGGTCGTCGATGTAGTTTGGGTAATCAACCGTCAAGTCGCCCAGCGTCGCCTTCCCCTTTTGGACGCGGCCGTGGAAGACGTTCACTTGGCCGAGGAACTCCATCACGAACTGCGTCTTCGCGTGGTGGAAGACCTCGTCCGGCGTGCCTTCTTGTTCGATCTTCGAGTTATTCATGACGACCACGCGGTCGGCGACTTCGAGCGCCTCCTCCTGGTCGTGCGTCACCAGGACGCTGGTGATGTGGATCTCTTCATGGAGCCGACGGAGCCACGCCCGCAGCCCCTTGCGGACCTGCGCGTCGAGGGCGCCGAACGGTTCGTCGAGCAACAGCACTTTCGGTTCCACGGCCAAGGCGCGGGCCAAGGCGACGCGTTGCCGTTGGCCGCCCGAAAGCTGCGACGGATAACGCTTGCTGAACTGCGCGAGTTGCACAAGAGACAGCAACCGCTCGACGCGGTCGCGAATCTCCTCCTTTGACGGGCGCGTCGACTTGTGCCGCACCCGCAACCCGAAGGCGACGTTCTCGAAGACCGTCATGTGCCGAAACAACGCGTAATGTTGGAAGACGAAGCCGACCTGCCGCTCGCCGACCGTGCGACGCGAGACGTCTTCGTCATAGAAGCGGATCGAGGCGTCGGGGTTCGGGTCCGGAGCTTCCAGTCCAGCAATAATTCTCAGCAGCGTCGTCTTGCCCGAACCCGACGGGCCAAGCAATGCCACCAACTCGCCGTCGTTGATCTTCAAGCTGACGTCGTTGAGGGCGCGAAAGCTGCCGAAGGTTTTCGAGATGTGCTGAACGTCAATGCTCATGGGGTTATGGTCCTGCTCCTGTTGGCGCTCGGATTTTTGCGGTGGATGAATGCGGAGGTTGTTATTCAATTCCCTGCCTTCGAACGGCGGGGCTAGGTGAGGAATTCTGTTTGCCGGGGGGGCATGTTGCGTTTTCAAGCTCGCCATGATGAAATCCCCTCACCAATCCTCTCCCGTCGGGGAGAGGGACAGTCGCTACTCGCTCTTGGCGGCCGCTTCGAGATCGCGTTGAATACGCCACTCCAGCGTCGTTTTCAGCACGAGCGTCACTAAGGCAAGTAAGGTCAGCAGCGACGCCACGGCAAACGCCGCGACGAAGTTGTATTCGTTGTAAAGGACCTCGATATGGAGCGGCAGCGTGTTGGTCTTGCCGCGGATGTGCCCCGAGACGACCGACACGGCGCCGAACTCGCCCATGGCGCGAGCCGTGCTGAGGATCACGCCGTACAGCAGCGCCCACTTCACGTTCGGCAGCGTCACGCGAAAGAACGTTTGCCAACCGTTGGCGCCGAGTGACACCGCGGCTTGCTCCTCTTCGCTCCCTTGCTCCTGCATCAGCGGAATCAATTCGCGGGCGACGAAGGGAAAGGTGACGAAGATCGTCGCCAGCACGATGCCGGGCACGGCGAAGATGATCTGAATGTTGTGGCTCGACAGCCACGGGCCGAGCCAGCCGGTCATGCCGAAGAGTAGGACGTAGATCAACCCCGAGACGACCGGCGACACCGCGAACGGCAAATCGATCAGCGTGATCAGCAAGCTCTTGCCGCGGAAATCGAACTTCGCAATTGCCCACGAGGCGGCCACGCCGAACACCAGGTTCGCCGGGACCGAAATGCCGGTCGCGAGAAACGACAGCTTCACCGCCGACCAGAAGTTAGCGTTGTCAAAGCTGGCAAAGTACGCGGCCCAACCTTTTCGGAGCGCCTCGGCGAAGATCGCCGCGAGCGGGACGAAGAGGACGAGAGTTAAAAATGTGAGCGTCGAGCCAACGAGCAGCCAACGAACCCAAGTCGACTCTTCAGTCGCGGTGCGAAGCTGCGGCCCGGCGACTTGCCACGATTCAGGCGATTCGAGCGTGACGGGCAGGGTAGAGGCATTCATGTTAGAGCGCCCCCTGATAACGGCGACCGGCCAAGTGCTGCAGCAGGTTGATGGCTAGCAGCAGACCGAACGACGCAATCAACATGACGACCGAAATCGCCGCGGCGCCGGCCGTGTCGTACTGCTCCAGCTTCGAGATGATCAACAACGACGTGATCTCGGTACGCATCGGCATATTGCCGGAGATGAACACGACCGAACCGTACTCGCCGATAGCGCGAGCCAGCGAGAGGGCAAAGCCGGTTAGTAATGCGGGCAGAATTGTCGGCAGAATCACGCGCGTGAACGTCTGAAAACGATTGGCGCCGAGACTCGCGGCGGCCTCTTCGCTTTCCCACTCCAGATCGGCCAGCGCCGGCTGCAGCGTGCGGACGACGAACGGCAGGCCAATAAAGACTAACGCCAACGTGATACCGATTGGCGTGTAGGCGACTTTGATTCCCAGCGGTTCCAGGTACTGCCCGAACCAGCCGTGCGACGAATAGACCGCGGTCAGCGCGATGCCCGAGACCGCGGTCGGCAGGGCGAACGGCAGATCGATCATCGCGTCGATGATCCGCTTGCCGGGGAACTTGTAACGGACCAGCGTCCACGCGACGACAAAGCCGAAGATGGCGTTGATCGTCGCCGCCACGAGCGAGGCGCCGAAGGTCAGTTTGTACGAGGCGACCACGCGCGGACTCGAAACCGCCTTCCAAAAGTCAGCCACGCCGAGGCCGGCTGATTTCAGAAAGAGTGCGGCGAGCGGAACCAACACGATCAGGCTCAGGTAGGTCACCGTGTAGCCCATCGTGATCCCGAAGCCGGGAAGCACTTGTCGTTTGGCGAAGTTTTTGGACATAGGGGGAGATTTCTTTTTTTAACGTGTCGCGTTCCCTAGCAGGCTCCGAGCCGCCCCTGACGCTGCACTCGCTGATTCGCTGCCGCTACTTGCTGCTCGCGATTTCTTCCTGAATGACGTCGAAGACTCCGCCGTCGTTGAAGTGCTTGGCTTGAGCCGCGGGCCAGCCGCCGAAAACGTCGGCGACGTTGAACAGTTCGATCTCTTGGAACCGCTGCAGATCTTCCGGTGCCGCATGTTCCTTCAGGCTGGGCCGGTAGAAGTTCTTCGCCGCCAAACGCTGTCCGGCGGGCGAGTAGAGATACTTCAGATAGGCTTTGGCCGCTTCCTGAGCGCCGTGCGCGACGGCATTCTTGTCGACGACAGTGACTGGCGGCTCGGCCAGGATGCTGACCGAAGGCGTGACGATCTCAAACTTTTCCGGACCAAGTTCCTGGAGCGCCAAGAGAGCTTCGTTCTCCCAGGTGATTAATACGTCTCCCTGCTCGCGTTGAACAAAGGTCGTCGTCGAGTCGCGGGCGCCGGAACCCAGCACTGGGACGTGCTCGTAGAGCTTCTTGACGAAGTCGCGGGCCTGCTGCTCGTCGTTGCCGAACTTCTTCAGGGCATAGCCCCAGGCGCCGAGGTAGTTGTAGCGGGCGCCGCCCGAAGTCTTCGGGTTCGGGGTGATGACCTCGACGCCATCCTTCACCAGATCATCCCAATCCTTGATCTGCTTCGGGTTGCCCGAACGGACCAGGAAGACGATCGTCGAGGTGTAAGGGCAGCTGTTGTTGTCGAGGCGTTTCTGCCAGTCCTTCGGAAAGAGGCCGGTCAGTTCGGCAATTTGATCAATGTCATAAGCGATGGCCAGCGTAACGATGTCGGCCTTCAGGCCGTCGATGACCGCACGAGCTTGCTTGCCGGCGCCGCCATGCGATTGCTCGATCGTGACAGGGGTGCCAGTCTCTCGCTCATAGTGCTTGGCGAAATCGGCGTTGAACTCTTCGTAGAGTTCGCGCGTCGGGTCGTAAGAGACGTTCAACAAGGTCACCGGCGCTTTGGAAGACGCGGCCCCGGCGGGTTCGCTGCCCGACTTGCTGGCGGCCGTCGACGAGCCGCAACCCGCCAACAGCGGAGCGACCGTGGCTAGGAGGGTAAACGCGACGATGGGGGAGATCGACTTCATATGGGCACTCGGGTTGCGTTTGAGGGTTGGGCCCGTCTTACGCATGTTGAGTGCCAAGAGAACAGCGTCGTCGCAAGTTATTTACTGCAATGATCTTAGAGAACGGCGCCAGCAATTCAAGAATTATGGCCGTTGGATTTGATGGCCTAAATCCGTGAGATATAATGGAATGTCAGCATATTTAATAGAACACAATGGAAAAATGATGGAACGCTTCCGCGAAGTCTTACTCGCCGTCTGGCGTGAAGCGTGCCAACATATTGAGATCAACGAGGCGATCTCGGGGATCGCGGAGCTGCTCGCGGCGCACGTCCCGCTCGACTTGATGACCGTCGAGCGAATTGTCCCCGAGCATCGGATGATCGCCACCGTCGCGGCGGCGCCTCACCACCCTCCCTCCGGGATGGCCGCCAGCCGCGAATGCACGCCGCTTGAGATGAAGAAGCTGCTCGCGTGGGTGAATTTGGGGCGGATCAGCGCCCCTTACGTCCCTGGAGGAGCCCCGGAGGCGACGCTCGACGTGCTGGCGATTCCCCGCGGCGCGCACGACGTCCGCGTGGCGCCCCTGGCGAGCCGTGGCGAGGCGGTTGGAGCCCTGGTCGTGGCCGCCAAACGTGGCGAGCGTTTCACGCTGGCCCACGAAGAGATGCTCTCCTGGATGCAGGAGCCGCTCGCCGTTGCGCTCGAAAATGACCGCCGCCTGCATGAATTGGCCGCACTGCGCGAAGCGGCCGAAGCCGACAGACGTTCGCTCTTGCGCCGCTTAGGTCGGCAGGAAATCAACGACCACATTGTCGGCGAGCGTCAGGGACTCGCGCCTGTCATGAAACGCGTCGACTTGGTGAGTAGTTCCGACGCTCCCGTCCTACTGCTCGGCGAAACGGGCACCGGCAAAGAAGTCGTCGCGCGGGCGATCCACACGCGTAGCGACCGCCGCGACGGACCCTTTATTCGCGTCAATTGCGGCGCCATCCCGCCCGAACTCGTCGATTCGCAACTGTTCGGCCACGAGAAAGGGAGCTTCACCGGCGCCTCGGAAAACCGACAAGGCTGGTTCGAACGGGCCGACGGCGGCACGCTCTTCCTCGACGAAATCGGCGAACTTCCGCACGACGCCCAGGTCCGCTTCCTGCGCGTACTGCAAGACTCTTTCGTCGAACGGGTCGGCGGTCGCGAACCGATTCGCGTCGACGTCCGCGTCATCGCGGCCACCCACCGCGATCTGTCGGCGATGGTCCGCGAGGGCCGTTTTCGCGAAGATTTGTGGTATCGGATCGCTGTCTTCCCGATTTTGTTGCCGCCGCTGCGCGAACGGCCAGGGGATATCCCGGAATTAGCGGCACATTTCGCCGAAAGGGCGGCCGTCCGCTTCGGCCTGTCGCCGGTTGCGCCGACGCCGCAAGACATTGACGTGCTCCGCTCCTACTCATGGCCCGGCAACATTCGCGAACTCGGCGCTGTGATCGACCGCGCCGCGATTCTCGGCGAGGGACACAGCCTAGAAATCGGCGCTGCGCTTGGCTTCAGCTTCGAATCATCGAAAACGCCGCCGTTGATTCCCGCCGCCGCTCCTGGCATTCACCTTCATGCCCCTAACAGCGCTAGCCCCGATGAGGGAATCGGTTCCCTCGACGACGCCTTGCGCCGGCACATCAAAGCGGCGCTAAAGCGCGCCCGCGGCCGGATCGAAGGTCCGCGCGGCGTCGCGGCGATGCTGGAGATCAATCCCCATACGCTCCGTGCAAGAATGCGTAAACTCAAGATCGATTGGTCCGAGTTTCGCGAAGATTAAGCTCAGCGGAACCGCAGCTCCCGCAGCGCGCAAAAACAAGGCGCCGTGGAAAACTCCACGGCGCCTTGAGGCGTTCTTATCGCTGCCGCGAGGGCAGCGTAAACCGCCGCACCAGCTTACTTGCCCTTCTTCGGGGCAGCAGCAGGCTTGCCCTTTCCAGCGGGTTGTTGCTTGGTGCTCTTGGCGGCGGTCTTCTTCGGCTGAGCCATCGGAGGAATCTCCACTCGAAAAATAGTCCCGGCAGTCAGGCAGGCGATCACGCCTACACATAGTGAGTGCTGCACGGTTGGCGGGACGATATGAAGATCTCGCAAACGCGTCAAGGTCGATCTGATCGGCGCAAATTCTCAAGCAGGCTCAATAATCGCCGGAAAAGCTAGAGATTCTTCGCAGGCCGCGTAACAGGGACGCCGCGCCTTGCACTAAGTGAAGGGAGAGGCAGAAAAACCGGCGGAAAATGCCGTTTTCTTCGCCCTTCGTAGGGTCGCTCGGCCCCGCGCTAAGCGCCCGACGGGTCACGAACCGCAGCATCGGCTCATCTTGAGCCATCCCTGCAATCGGGCCAGAATAGACCGATTGGTTTTTGGACGAACCGCCCGCCGCCGGCAAGAACGCCAATTTCACGCGAGCCGTCGCGCTCGCCCTGCAAAGTTCAGCACGCATGGCCCAGCATTCGCTACTCGATCGCTACAAAAACAAGATCCTGATCCTCGCGCTTCTTCTCACGCCGTTGGCGTGTTACGGCGCGCTGAAGGCGATCGTCAACAACCGCAACGACGTCTCCGACTGGCTCCCCAAGAGCTATGCGGAAACGAAAGAACTCAGCTGGTTCCGCAGGCACTTCGCGGCCGATCAGTTCATCCTCGTCAGTTGGGATGGCGCCGAGCTCGGCGAAGCCCACGACGGTTCGCAGGACGATCCGCGGATTCAGAAGCTGGCCGATGCGCTGCTGACGCAGAAACTCCCCGCAAAGGCGGGCGGCGGTCAAGCATTCACGACCGTCACCACCGCGCGCAGCGTCCTCAAGCAATTGACGTCGCCGCCGCAAAGCCTTTCCCGCAAGCAGGCGACCGAGCGACTCACAGGCGGGCTCATCGGCGGCAACGGCAAGCAGACGGTCGTCATGGCCACCCTTTCCGCCGACGCCGCCACAAATCTCAAATACTCCGTCAGCCAACCGAAGGCAGGCCTTGGGCTCAAAAAGTGGCCCGTGTCGCCCCTCTACAAAGCTCTGGAGGAGGCCGGCATCAGCCGCAGCGAAGTTCGCCTCGGCGGCCCGCCGATCGACAACGTGGCGATCGACCACGAAGGCGAAAAGACGTTGATGCGCCTGGCCGGGTTGGCCGGCCTCTTGGGGATTGGCCTTGCCTACTGGTCGCTCCGCAGCGTCTGGATGACAGCGCTGGTCTTCATGTGCGGCATTCTGAGCGCCGCCGTCGCCCTGGCGATGGTGCCGCTGCTGGGGCATCGCATGGACGCCATCCTCATGTCGATGCCCGCGCTGATTTATGTGCTGGCCGTCTCCGGCGCCGTCCACATCATCAACTACTATCGTCAAGCCTGCATGCAGCAGGGAAGTCTCAACCATGCCGTCGAGCATGCCGTGGCCCACGCCTGGCGTCCCGCCATTCTCTGCGCCGTCACCAGCGGCATCGGCCTCGCCTCGCTGCTGACCAGCGACATTGTCCCGATCGCCAAGTTTGGCGGCTTTTCGGCCCTCGGCAACTTCACGATGCTGATCGTGCTGTTCCTCGTGCTGCCGGCAGCGATGAAGCGCTGGACGTGGAAACCGCCTGAATACCTCGCCATGCTCGCCGGCCAGAGGGTCGCCAAGGAAGGCGACAAGCCCGAATTCGGCGCCGCTGGCTGGACCCGCTTCGGCAACTTTATTCGCCGGCATCATGCCCTGGTGCTGGGAGCGAGTCTGGCGTCGATCGTCGTTCTTTGCGCCGGCCTACCGCGGACCACAACCTCGATCGACTTGTTGAAACTGTTCAGCGAGGACGCCAAGCTGCTCGAAGACTATCGCTGGTTCGAGAACAACCTCGGCCGCATCGTGCCGATGGAACTGGTCGTCCGCTTCCCGCTCGAAACGCAGTACGAAGCGGCCCCCGAAAACCTTGCCGCTGGCCAAAAGGTCGATCGCCACACCTTCTTCGAACGGCTGAAGATGGTCGAACGCATCGAGAAGAGCGTTCAAGAGCGCCTCGGCAAGAACGGCGACGATCTGATCGGCGCCACGATGAGTGCCGCCACCTTCGCCCCCGACCTGGGCGGCGGCGAAAGCGGCGTCGGCGCCAATACCTATCGCAGCGTCGTCAACAAGCGGCTGCTCGAGTCGCGCAAAGAACTCGAAGGCTCCGGCTTCCTGAAAGTCGAAGGAGCCGACGCCGGCGATCGCGCCGGCGATGAGCTCTGGCGCATCAGCATCCGCGTCGCCGCGTTCCACGACGTCAATCACGGCGAGTTGGTCAACCGCATGAAGGCAGCGGTGAAGCCAGTCCTCACCGCCCGAGCGGCCAGCGTCGACGCGCTTGAAGGCCTCTCGCAACGCCGCCAGGGACAACCCAACGGCGCCAAGGTCGTCGCCCTGCGCTTGCCCGAGTCCAAGGGAGCGACTGAAGACGTCGTCGCCTTCATCAGCAGCAAGAACGTCACCGCCCAAACCGCGGCCGTGAACCTGGAAGCCCTCAGCGACGAACAGATCGCCAAGAACCTCGGTTCCTTCGACGGCGTCGTGCTGACCGGCGGCTACGGCGCCCACGACTACGAGCGGCTCCGCAAGGCGTCGATCCCGATTCTCGCGACCTTCGAATCGGCGTCGCGCGAAGTCGTCCACGACAAACAGGTCGACCACGGCGCCGCTGAAGTCGACGTCGTCTACACCGGCGTCATCCCGGTCGTTTACAAGGCCCAGCACGCCTTGCTCGAAAGCCTCATTTCCAGCACCTGGTGGTCGTTCATGACGATCACGCCGCTGATGATGTTCGTCTGCGGCGGCATCGCCGCCGGCGCCGTGGTGATGGTTCCCAACACGCTGCCAGTGCTCGTCGTCTTCGGCGGCATGGGTTGGCTCGGCATCCCGGTCGACATCGGTTCGATGATGGCCGCCAGCATCGCCCTCGGCGTCGCCGTCGACGACACGATCCACTTCCTCGCCTGGTACAAGGACGATCTGCGCGCCCTGGGCGATCGCTCCGAAGCGGTCCTCAGTTCCTATCGCCGCTCCGCGAACGCGACGCTGCAGGCTGGCTTGATCAACGGGTTGGGGCTTTCCGTATTCGCCACCAGTTCCTTCACGCCGACGCAGCGATTCGGCTGGCTGATGCTCACCATCTTGGTGGCCGGCATCGTCGCTGAGCTAATCATGTTGCCGTCGATCATGTTCGGCCCAGTTGGCCGCGTCTTCGACTTGAAAAAGGAGAAAAAACGCCAGCCACTCGCCGAGCCCGACAGCGTGACGCGACGTGTCGATTCGATCCTTTCCCCGCTTGACCGCCGCCGCGCCCTTAGAGAACATGGGGCGAGTCTGAAGACTTGAAGCCGCGCCCGTCGCTTGGATGCGCTGGGCAGACCGCCAGAGACTGCCCATGGCCGTTGCATCGTCCCAACGCATGACGTTCTCCTTGTGGACCGTCTGCGTCATCGCCGCGATCGGGTTCGCGTTCGATATTTATGAACTGTTGATGCTGCCCCTCATCATAGGGCCGGCGCTGCAGGAACTCGGCGGCTTCACCCGCGGCACGCCTGAATTTACCCGCTGGTTCGGCCTGCTGTTCTACGTGCCGGCCGTCTGCGGCGGCATCTTCGGCCTGCTCGGCGGCTATCTCACCGATCGCTACGGCCGCCGCCGCGTCCTCACGTGGAGCATCCTGCTTTACGCCTTCTCGGCCTTCTTCGCCGGGTTCTCCACGAACCTTTACATGCTGTTGTTCTTCCGCACGACGACGTTCATCGGCGTCTGCGTCGAGTTCGTCGCCGCCGTCGCGTGGCTCGCGGAACTGTTCGACGATCCGGTCCGCCGCGAAAAAGTCCTCGGCTACACGCAAGCTTTTTCCTCGATCGGCGGCCTGCTGATCGCCGTGGTGAACGGCCTGATCGTGCGCCACTCGGCCACCTTCCCGGCGATCCAGATGCCGTCGTTCCTCACGCCCATCTTCGGTTCGATCGGCCCAAATTATCAGCACGCCGATTGGCGCTACACGCTGATGAGCGGCCTGATCCCCGCGATCCCGCTGATCATCATTCGGCCTTTTCTGCCCGAATCGCCGAAGTGGAAAGAAAAGAAGGACGCCGGCACGCTCCGGCGGCCCAGCATTCGGGAACTTTTCTCGCCGGAGCTCCGCCGGACGACCATCGTCACGACGATCATGTTCGCCTGCAGCTACGGCGTGGCGTTCGGCGCCATCCAGCAGATGCCGCAGATCGTACCCGGCATCGACATGGTCAAGGCGAACGTCGCGAAAGCCGCCGAAGCGGCCCCCCCCGATAAAAAAGCCGCGGCCGGCGGCCGCGTCATCGGCGAGACGGTCGCCAATTACACGAAGGCCCAAGAAACAGGCGGCCTGGCTGGCCGATTCGCGCTCGCGATGCTGGTCGCCCACATCGCCAGTCGCCGCGCGCTCCTCCGCATGTTCCTCGTCCCGGGGCTGATCCTGATCCCCTTCATCTTCTGGGCGTTCGCGCGAGGGGAAGAGAAGGTCTTCTTCAGCTTTGATTTGAGTTGGATCCCAGGCTTCCACGAAGTGAACGTCTCGATGTTGGGTCTCGGCATTTTCATCGCCGGATTTTTCACCGTCGCGCAGTTCAGCTTCTGGGGCAACTATCTGCCGAAGGCTTATCCGATTCACCTGCGCGGAACGGGCGAAAGCTTTGCCGCCAACATCGGCGGACGCATGTTCGGGACCCCCTTCGCTTTCCTCACGCAGCAGGTCGCCCTCTTCTCATTCATTCCTGGCGAAACGCCCGCCGCCAAAACGGCGTTCGTCGCCGCCGGCGTGGCGTTCACGCTCTATCTCGCGAACCTGATCTTCTCGACCGTGCTTCCCGAACAAGGAGCGGAGCACGCCGAATAATGTTTTTTGGATCGCCGGCGCATGAGGCGTCGTTCGCTCTTCACTAACGACTAGGCCCGACGCTCAACCGCGTCGTCTCATCGATCATGACGCTAGAACCGCGCATTGCCTGGTATCGCCAACTGACGCCGTACCACTGGTTCGTCTTCCTCGTCGCCTCGGCATGTTGGTGCTTCGATTGCCTCGACCAACGCCTCTTCACCTTGGCTCGCGTCCCAGCCGTCACCGCCCTCATGCCCGAGGGAACTGATCCCGGCATCGTGCAGGCCAAAGGAAAAGACGTCACGGCGATATTCCTCATCGGCTGGGGCATCGGCGGCCTCATCTTCGGCGCCCTCGGCGATAAGTATGGCCGCGCCAGGATGCTCACCGTCACGGTGCTGCTCTACTCCGGCTTCACGGGCTTCACCTTCTTTAGTCGCACGTTCTTCGATTTTGCGTTGTTCCGCTTCATGACCGGCCTCGGCGTCGGCGGCGTCTTCGGCCTGGCCGTCGCTTTGATCGCCGAAACGGTTCCCAACGGCGCCCGCACCGGCGCCCTCGGCATGTTGCAGGTCCTTTCCACTGTCGGCAACCTTTCTGCCGGCGCCTTCAAGACCCTGTTCGATACGCTCGAAACAAGCGGAAAAATCGAAGCGGGCGAATCGTGGCGCTGGATGTTCCTCGTCGGCGCCTTGCCCGCTGTGCTCGTCATCTTCACGGCGAAATTTCTCCGCGAACCGGAGCCGTGGCTCAAGGCGAAGGCCGAAGGTCGCCTGGCCGGCCACGGTATATTGACGCCGTACTTCGCCCTCCTGGCCGAGAAGCGCTGGCGCCGCAATCTACTCGTCGGCACCGTCCTCGCCTCCACGGGCGTCATCGGCTTGTGGGCGATCGGCGAATACGCCCCAGACGTCCAGCGCTACATCTTCACCAAACATTTTGAGGAGCAAGGACTCTCGGCGATCGAAGTCAAGGAGAAGGTGAACCATGCAATCACCTGGGCCTACATCCTCAACATGATCGGGGCCGCCCTCGGCATGTGGGCCTTCACGCGCGTCGCCATGTGGCTCGGCCGGCGCCCCGCGTTCGCTCTCGGCTTCACGGCCGCGCTGATCGTCACCGTCTACGCCTACTGGCAAATGAAAACGCCGTTCGACGCCTACTGGATGATGCCCCTCATGGGCGCCACGCATCTCGCGACGTTCGCCGGCTTTGCCATCTATCTCCCCGAGCTCTTCCCCAGCCGTATGCGCAGTACGGGCACCTCGTTTTGCTACAATATCGGGCGCTTTGCCGCGGCGGGCGGAAGCCTCTTTTCGGCAAAGCTGGCGACCGATCTGTACGGCCAGTTCCCGACGCCGCTCAAAGAGCGCTACGCCGCGATGACGATGTGCGCGATCTTCGTGATCGGCCTCGCCGTGCTGCCGTTCGCGCCGGAAACCAAAGACAAGCCCCTCCCGGAGGAATGAATTGATGACTGCCTCAACCGCTACGCCTCGCCCCCGGGTCGTCGTCGTGGGGGGAGGGTTCGCCGGGTTGAACGCGGTCAAATCGCTCAAGCGCTCGCCGGTCGACGTGATGCTCATCGACCGGCGAAACTTTCATCTCTTTCAACCGCTCCTCTATCAAGTGGCGACCGGCGGTCTCTCCCCGGCGAACATCGCGGCGCCGCTCCGCTGGATCTTTTCTCGGCAGCAAAACTGCGAGATCATGCTGGCCGAGGTCGTCGGCTTCGACCTCGATCGGAAGCGCGTCCACTCCACCCAAGGCGACGTCCCCTACGACTACCTCATCGTCGCGGCCGGCTCGCGCCATAGTTACTTCGGCCGCGACGACTGGGCCCAGTTCGCGCCGGGCCTGAAGACCATTGAAGACGCCACCGACATCCGCCGTCGCGTCTACTCGGCGTTCGAGCAAGCTGAAACCGAAGCCGATCCAGCCGTCCGCCGCGCGCTGCTGAACTTCGCCATCGTCGGCGGCGGCCCGACCGGCGTCGAGCTCGCGGGTGCTTTCTCCGACCTC
>JBGSMO010000464.1:0-11247 GCA_041740115.1 Pirellulales bacterium | reverse complement strand
AACGGCGTCGCTTGCCCCGCCGCCTGGATCGGGACGATCGTCGCCTGCCCGCTGTTCCAGTTGTTCAGCGTGCTCCAATCGCCGCTCGCGTCGTTCCACCAAACGGCGGGAATCAGGTAGTTCCGCACATATTCGATGTCGCCGTGAGACACGTTGCCGTCGACGCCGGAGTCGACCGCGTTGATCCCGGGGATCGAAAGGGTCGAGGCGTACTGCCAGAACGACCACGGGTCGCTATTGCCGTAATCGTCCCACGGCCCGTAGTAGGAGTTGTTCGGCGAAGGGGTCGTCTTCGGACTGCCAGTTTGCACCGGAATAGAACCTGGATTGCCTTCGTTCGGGTAGCGGGCATTCCACAGCATGGGATACGCGGGACCGGTCACGGTCGGCGCGCTTCCCACCGGCTGCGCGAGTTGATTTCGCTGAGCCGCCGTCGCGCTTTGCATCTCACTCGAGTAGTTGCCGTTGATGTAGATCGCCGGGCGGATCTGCATTACCTCGTAGATGCGATTGGAGAAGTCGATCGTGAACTGCGCGAGCTGCGTCGGCGTCGTTTCAGCCTGCCCTGCTTCGAGGTCAAACACCGGCATGAGGAAGCCGGCCCGCATGAAGGCGCCCGCCATCTGGATGAAGTGATCTGCTTCGTCCGCTCCAGTATTGCCAGCAACGTCGGGCCGGCCGAAGTGATACGCGCCAGCGTACATGCCGGCAGTCGTCGCCCGTGTGATGTTCTGAATGAACCGCGGATCGTCGTAGCGCCGCGTGAGCGTCTCGATCGAGCCGCCGCCCGGCGTCCCGGAGGTCTGCCCCTGCCCCGTGGTGCCGCCGCGTGTGGCCCGCGCCCAGACGAATTTGCGATTCCCCTCGGAAAACGCCGTGTTCCAGTTCGCCTGCGAGATGCCGGGGCTGCCGGCAGACTGATTGTTGCCCGTGTTCCAATAGGAGACGTCGAGTCCTAACACGCGCTCTTGAGCGGCGGCGGGCAAAGTCATCGCGACCGCCAGCAGCAGTCCCGCCCAGCAACCATCGGTACGCATCATCGCCTGCCTGTTCCGATCTGTCTGTTCCGCAAACAAGGTCGGCGGCCCGTGAAGGACGCCTACTTTCGACTATAGGCAGTCCCTGGAGAGCGAACAACGAACGGGGCCATATTCAGCGCATGGCGCTACGTACGCCAGCGCAAAAGCGAGCAAATGCGCGAGTCTAACGGCCCCTTTTTGCCCCCGGTTCTTCAAACCGGAGGCCGCCGCGCCAAACGCTCGCCACGCCCACGGGGTCGGGAGCCTTCGCATACGATCTCTATCGCGGCCAAATTTTTCCATTGAAATTGGCCACTCAAGTCGCTAATGTGAACGCACGAACACCACCCATGCGGGGCGCCGCAGCGCGCTAATCGACGAGACTGGCTCATGTCCGCAAACGTCGACCGACGACGACGCCTCTCCTGCGCCAAACCGGCGATCGCGATTTCTGTCGCCAATGACGCCACGATATTGTCGCGACACTGCGCAACCGCTGTCCACAACGCAACTTCCGCCGTCAACGACGAACTCTGTCGCCAAAAACGCGTTAAGCGACAGAATGCCGCGAAGGGCTAACTTGGCTCCCGCGTTCGCGAAGCCTCGCTCGCCTCAAGCTCCATCCCCAGCGGCAGCGCCGCATCGCCTGGCAATTCATCCGACAGCGCCGCCCGCTCCGCCGGCGTGTCGGCCTCTCGCACGACCGGCGAGCGCAGCGGACCGCTCAATGCCAAGAGGTTCCCCCCCACGATGCACGCCCCGCCGGCCGCCATGGCGAGTGTCATCTCTTCGTCGATCAGCAGATAGTTGAGCAACAGCGACGCCGGCAGTTGCAAGTAGCCCAAGACGCTGGTGAGTTGCAACGGCAAGTCGGTCGACACCTGCACCCACAAATAGTGACCGACGAGCGTCACCACCACGCCCAAGTGAAACACGAGCCAGGCGTCGCGCGCCGTCATCGACCACTCCGCCGCCGGCGCCATGATGAGAAACACCGGCAGCGCAAAGAGGAACATTCCCCACGTCCGCAGTTCGTTGTCGAGATGGGCGTGCCGCTGGTGCAACATCGGCAGCGCTGCGTAGAACGTGCCGCTGAGGATGCCGATCAACAGTCCGAACAATTGCCCGTCGCTCCCCTGCTCTTCCACCGGCAGGCAGAGCCAACTTCCCGCCATCGCGAGGGCCACGCCGATCATCGCCGTAATCCGCGGCCGCCCGAACCCGAACAGCCACCCCAGCAGCGGCAACTGGACCCCAGTGGTGGAAAAGCCGATCGCCCCGATCGAGGCGCTGGCGAGCTTGATGCTTTGAAAATAGGTGAGCCAGTGGAGCCCGAAGCAGACGCCGACCGCCAGCAGCAGCTTCCAGTGACGGCGCAGCTCGTCGCCAATCGAGCCGAACGCCTTCCCGCGCTGCCACGCGAGAATGACCGTCATGCCGATCGCCGAGAGGCTGAGCCGCCAAATGCCGAGAGCGTAGGAATCAATGTCGACGGCGCGAATGGCGGCCGGCGCGCTGCCGAACAAGATCGTGGCGACGACCACCTTCAGCAGCGACGAGCGATAACTGGACAACGGCGGCTTTCGTGCGGTGCGACCTACGCCCGGCGACGACGCCACGCCGCGAATCCCGCGAGCGAGCCGAGCGCCAATAGCGCTCCTGCCGGTTCCGGCACAGCATGCGCCGCGGCGGCGGCCCCCGTCAATCCGGCATTTCGCTGCCACACCAGTATGTCGGCGCCGTCGCTCCTGCCGTCGTTGTTCGCGTCGGCCGCGGGGGTTTGCCCAAACGCCCCCTTCCACACGCCGAGATCGGCGGAATTAACCGACAAGTCGCCGTTGAAGTCGCCGGGCAATACGCCCCCCGCGGCCGAGACCGAAAAATTCAGGCCATAGGAAATCGCGTTGCTCGCCGTCTGAAGCAGAAACGTGTAGACGCCGCTCGGCAGCGGGGGCGTAAACCCGGTCGATCCGGCTCCCAAGCCAATATCATCCAGGATGTCTTCTCCAGTATGCCCGCCATGGTGAGGATTCGACGGAAAGTTCGCCCACCCCAAGAGCTGCGACGGATCGATTGTCGTCCCCGATCCGGCGGTCCACGTCGGGCCCGCTTGCAAGCCGGCGTAGACCTGATTGACGTCTTCGTGAAATGTGACGACGATCGCATCCAGCATGTGATTGGCCGGCACAGTAACGCGCAGGTAGTCGAGGTCCATGCTGCTCGCCTGGCCGATCAGAGAGTTGTCGCCGGCGGTCAGCGCCCAAGGCGTCGGCTGGGCGCCGACGCCGGAGAAGTCGAAGTTGCCGCTCTCGAACACGAACTCATTAAGGTCCGTGGCGCTCGCCCAAGGCGACAAGAAAAGCGTTGACAACGCAAATAAACTACTGCGGAAGACTCGAAGATGCATCGCGGAGGAACCTCGCTGAACTCCGGCGGACATGCCGGAGCAGGAGAACTTAACGCAGCGACGCCGAGAGGAGGGAGGCCGTTTGCGGAAACCCGAGCCCCCCGCTTGGAACCGTTGCACATAGGCAAACGCATCCAAGCAGATGAAGAGCAACATTCCGTGCCGCTCAAGAACTAGAAAGACAAACCGGCCTCAACCGGTGATCGAACTGATTCGCACCATCGTGAAGACCGAGCGATGGCCCGTCTTCTTCCGAAAGTTCTTCCGGCGGCGCATCTTCTGGACCACGAGCTTTGGACCCTTTTCCGGACCGATGACTTCAGCGACGACGCTCGCGCCGCTCACGAGCGGCGAGCCGAGCTTCAGCGAGCCGGAGCCGTCGCTCACGGCCAGCACGCGATCGAACGTCAGCTTCGCGCCCGCGGCCAAATCGCGGTAATCGACCAGCAGTTCCTGTCCCTGCTCAACCTTCAACTGCTTGCCGCTGTCTGCAATGATCGCGTACATGTGACTCGTCCGAAAAATGCGTTAATCGAAAGGCAGGCCCGAAATGGCCCAATCGAGCCCTGTAAATTACCCGATTTGCCGGCAGCCGTCCAGCGGTAGATAGCCGCACCTTCCAGGTGCGGTCTCCGACGCCATGATCGGCGAAACTACGCGGAATCGGCGTGAAAACCAGCCTCTGGCCAGGATGGCCAGGCTATTTCAAACCAAATGCCTCTGGCTGCTGCCGGCGGATCTCGTCGACCTGCCGAGAGATCATCGGCATCGCCGGCAGCTCGCTGTAGAACTTCGCGCTCGGATCGACGCCGTGAGCCTCGTGGCGGTCGATCATCGTGCGGACGGCGGACATTTGGGCGATGGCGGGGAGGATTACGAGCCAGATCGCGGCGATCAGAGCGACGCTGATTGCCAAGCGGACGCCGGGGGCGGGACGTCCCGGCTCGCGGATCGGCGCGATTCCGCTCAACGAACTACTTATTGAGGGAGGCTGCTGCATCAGGAAAAACCTTGGTGAACATGAGCCACGCCATCGCCAACGTGAGGGCCAAATTGAGCGTCTGCCCGCAGACGTACAGAACGAGCGGCTTGCCGCCGACGAGGTACTTGCTCAGTTGGCGGAAGTTCGTCTCCAATCCGATGCTGACGAACGCCAGGCAGAAGCACCAACCGCGGAGCGTCTTCGACGTTGCCGTCGCCGCCGAGGCGATGGCTTCGCCTTGATCGCCGCTGGTCGACAGCAGCGAGAACAAGATCGAAGCCGCGATGAACCCCAGCACGAACTTCGGGAACCGCCGCCAGATCTCCATCAGGCTCGGCCTCGCGCCGTCGGGCGACTTCTCAACGAACGTCACCCAGTAGGTCGCCACGCCGAACGCGACGACGCCGATGAGGATGTTCTGAATCATCTTCACCGTCGAGGCGACCAGCAGGCCCGTCTCGCCGAGCGCATCGCCCGCCGCGGCGACGGCGCCGGTCGAGTCGATCGTCCCGCCGATCCACGCGCCGCCGAGCACCGGGCCCAGCTCCAGCCAATTGATCACCGGCGGCATCACGACCATCATGATCACGGTGAACGCGAGCGAAATGCCGATCGCCAGCGACAACTCTTCCTTCTTCGCTCGGCAAGCCGCCGCGGTGGCGATCGCCGCCGAGACGCCGCAGACCGACATGTCGGCGCTGATCACCATGTTGAGCGACTTCGATTCGATCTTCAGCACGCGCTGCCCGAAGACGTAGGTGAGAATCAGCACCGTCGGCGTGACGACCCACGCGATGAAGACGCCCGGCAGGCCGAGCTTCAACAGCTGATGAAACAGCACCTCGGCGCCGAACATCACCAAACCCGTCTTGATGTAGAACTCCGCTCGCACCGCCGGCTGCAGCCACCGCGGCGTGCCAACGGTGTTGCTGATGAGAAGCCCCACCGCAAGCGCCCAGAGGGCATACTCCAGGTTGTAGTGCTTCACCACCTTCTGCCCGGCGAGCAGGTTGGCGAAGACCGTCAGTCCAAACAGCGCGGTAAACGCGAGCGGAAACCCGCGCAACCGTTCGCGCATCCCGGCCAGCCCGACGCTGAAGAGAACCAGCAGCGACACGAAAACGCCGACGAGACCCTGCAGCACGCTCGCGCCGTTCTTATCGCGCAAGGCGTCGAGCGGATTCGACACCCAGCCGCCAAGATCGGCCAGCATCCCCGCAAGCGGATTGACGGCCTTCTCAGCGCCAGTCGAAGCGACCATCGTCGCCCCCAGCGCCACCGCCAGCACCGCCCAGCCGAGCCAAATCGACCAAACGTCCTCGCTCCGCCAAGGTGACCGCGGTTGATTCTCTTCCATCACTACCCGATTCGCTGAACCAATTCAATCGCTGCACAACTCACTTGATCCATGCGAAAGCGACGAACCTCCCTATTAAAGTCTCGGAAGAATGCTCCGATCAAGTTTTGAGAGGAAGGCGATAACATCCTCTCGACAAGGTCCGGCAATTTCTTCAGCGAGTCGCTGTTTGGCAGCCGCTGCAAAGCAAGCGAACTCTTCATCTGAACACGCATCGAGCGTCGAAAGCATTGACTCTGAAATTCTCAACGCATCGTCAGGGTGCAACACCGACTCATCGGACAGCTCAAAAACATGAAGGCGTCAACTAGTGCTAAAGCAATTCTGCTCATGCCTGCAACCTTCACGTTACTGTGTAGCCCCAGCCTGTTCTCACATCCCTTCAATGCGAACTTCGCGCCCGCTCGCGTCCTCGCAATCGAACTTCAGGAACTCCGGCGACAAGTCCTCGCGGCTGATCACCAATACCTGCACCGAGTGCTCGTCTTCCATCCGCGTCAACTCGCGACGCTTGCGGTTGTTGATGTAGCTCGCCACTTCCTCTTCGACCGTCACGGCGATCCGCGCGACGCTCGCATGTTGGGCGCACATGATCAGCTTGCGGATCACTTCGATCGCCATGCTCTCGGCACTCTTCACCAGACCCGAGCCGGCACACGCGGGGCATTCTTTGTAGACGCTTCGCTTGAGACTCGGCCTGATGCGCTGCCGCGTCATCTCGATGAGGCCAAACGGGCTAATCCGCAGAATCTTCGTCCGAGCCCGGTCGCGCCGCACGGCGTCGCGGAGCGTCCGCTCGACGATCCGGCGATGGCGGTCTTTGCGCATGTCGATGAAGTCGTTCACCACGACTCCGCCCAAGTCGCGCAGGCGCAACTGCCGGGCGATCTCGCGGGCCGCGATCTGGTTGAGCGCGAACGCCGACTCCTCCGCCCCGCCGTCGGTCCGGAAGCTGCCGCTGTTGACGTCGATCGCCACCAGAGCTTCCGTCTGGTCGATCACGAGCGAACCTCCGCCTCGCAGCGGCACCTTCCGCTGATTGATCCGGGCGATCTCGTCGTCGAGCTTGTACTTATGGAACAGCGGCTCCTTCCCCTCGTACAGCTTCAAACGATTCACATACCGCGGCATGACGAACTGCAAGAACTCTTTCGCTCGCTCGAACGCCTCCGGCTGATCGATAAAGATCCCGTCGACCTCGCTCGTGAAGATGTCCCGGATCGTCCGGATGATCATGTCGCTTTCTTGGTAGATGTCGCACGGCGCCGGCGTCTTCTTGATCCGGCGGACGATCACCTTCCACAGACGCACGAGGTACGCCAAGTCGCGCGACAGTTCCTTCTTCGTCCGGTCGGTGCCGGCGGTCCGCACGATGAAACCAAGCCCCTTCGGCGGATTCAGCTCGCGCAGAATGTCGCGCAACCGTCGACGCGCGTCGTCGTCTTCGATCTTGCGAGAGACGCCGATGCGGCCAAGCGCCGGCATCAGGACAAGATAGCGCCCCGGAATGCTGATATAGGTGGAAAGCGTGGGACCCTTCGTCCCCATCCCTTCCTTGATCACCTGTACCAAGATCTCGTCGCCGCGGCGGAAGATCTCCTGAATCGGCGGCTTGATTCGCGGCCTCACGCCGGGACGCATCCGCTTCTGCGCAGTGCGACTGCCCCCCGCTGAACTGCGACGCGTGGCGCGACCGTTGTCGCCCACTTCTTCCAGGTCGGAATCTTCTTGTTCGTCTTCGTCGTCGCCGAACTCGTCGTCGTGCGAATCATGCTCGTCGCGTCTCGGCGGGCCGTTCGACATGATCTCCATGTCGGGATCGTAGCCGCCTTGGCGAAAATACTGCGGCTCGACGTCGCTAATGTGGAGAAAGCCGTTCCGACCGACGCCAAAGTCGACGAACGCCGCCTGGATGCTCGGCTCCAGGTTGACGATCTTCCCCTTATAAATGTTGCCGACGTAGTTGTCCTGGCTACTCCGCTCGATGTACAGCTCTTCCAAAATCCCGTCTTCGCAGATCGCAATCCTGCACTCTTCCGGCTGCGCGACGTTAATCAGCATCTCCTGCTTCATGGATACTCTTTCTTGGGTTGAATCGCGCCGCGCGGCGCCCAGCAGGGGCGGCGCAGCGCTGTGGCCAACGGGCCTCGGCGAACGAAGGAGAGGCGAGGTACGCGGCGACGCGGCCTTCAACGCGCCGCGCAATGCGCCGGCCGCGTCGATGGAGGCCATTCATCGCTATCGCGTGTAACAAGGTCGCTCTCGTCTGCCAAAGGCGAAAAAATCTACGTAAGTCCGTAACTGACGATCCGAAGCCATACGCCTCGGGATGGTTGCATTTGAAAATAAAACTCTAATGAACGCCGTGTGCCACTGGCATCTTGCCAGTGAGAAGTGCTAAGCGAGTACCCAGTTCTGCACTGGCAGGATGCCAGTGGCGCCCGACTATTTCTCCTCGCATCTCTTTGTTTTCCTCGTGCTTCCTT
Organism: Pirellulales bacterium; assembly: GCA_041740115.1. GTDB lineage: Bacteria > Planctomycetota > Planctomycetia > Pirellulales > Lacipirellulaceae > Lacipirellula. The sequence goes on along the minus strand of JBGSMO010000464.1, from coordinate 2,996 downwards.
AGAGCCTTCGTGCTTTGGTGGTTCGACTTCTTAGTTCGTCTTAAACAGGAAACTCAGGAAACACTCTCGACAGTTCCTCTTTCAACAATGTCTTCACGTCGCGCGCCGTCTCCAGCGCCCGCACCTGTTCCGCCACGCGCTCGCATTGCTCGATCGAAACGCTGCGGCAAACTCGCTTCACCTCGGGAATTGCCGACGGAGTGACGCTCAACGTCCGCAATCCAATTCCCAAGAGCAGCATCGTGTAGAGCGGATTGCCGCACATTTGACCGCACATGCTGATCGGCCGATCAAATCGCTTGGCCGTCTGCACCGCCATGTCGATCAGTCGAATCACCGCCGGATCGGCCGCCGTGTAGAGGCTGGCCACGTCCTTGTTGCTCCGGTCGACGGCGAGGCAGTACTGGATCAAATCGTTCGTTCCGATGCTGAAGAAGTCCGCCTCCTCGGCGAAGCGATCCATCATGATCACCGCCGAAGGAACCTCGACCATCATCCCCACCGGCATGTTGCGATCGAAGGGAATCCCCTCTTCTTCGAGGTCTTCCATCGCGTCGGCCAGCACCATCTTCGCCTGGCGCAGTTCAAGCATCGTGCTGATGAGCGGGAACATCAGCTTGATCTGCCCGTGGGCGCTCGCTCGCAAGATCGCCCGCAACTGCACGCGGAACATGTCGCGATTCTTCAGCGCCAGCCGAATGCTCCGCAGGCCGAGGAACGGGTTGCGCTCATCCTCGGGATCTGGCAGCGTCCGCATCTTGTCGGCGCCGAGGTCGAGCGTGCGCATTACCACCGGCTTGCCGTGCATGGCCTCGGCGACTTCGTTGTAGGCAGCGTAGTGGGCCTCCTCGGGCGGGTCGTCATCGCGGCCGAGATAGAGAAACTCGGTGCGATACAGCCCGATGCCGTCGGCGCCGCGCTCGTCGCACTGCGTCACTTCGGCCGGGAACTCGATGTTCCCCAACATCGTGATGCGCACGCCGTCGGTCGTCTCGGCCGGCAGATCGCGCAGCGTCTCCAGCTTCACGGCGAGCGAGCGCTGCTCTTCAACCTCGTGGCGATAGCGGGCGAGCGTTTCTTCGTCCGGATGGAGGAAGATCAGCCCTTGATCGCCGTCGATGATCACCGTCTCGCCGCCGGAGACGTCGGTCAGAAAATTGCCGACGCCGACGACGGCCGGAATGCCCAGGCCCTCGGCGACGATCGCCGTATGGCTGCCGGGTCCGCCGACTTCAGTGACGAGCCCCATCACAAACTGCGGATTGAGATTGGCCGTCTCGCTTGGCGTCAGGTTGTGGGCCAGCACCAGCACCGGCGACGTCACATGCGCCAGTTCTTGCCGCGCGGTGCCGAGCAGGTGCCGCAGCAGTCGCTTCTGGATGTCGAAAATGTCGTTGGCCCGCTCGGCCATGTATTCGCCGTCGAGCGATTGGAAGACCTTCGCGTACTTCCCCAGCGCGCGGCTCACCGAATACTCCGGCGAGTAGTGCCGGGTCCGGATCATCTCTTCAAGTTCTTGCCGCAGTCGCCGATCGTTCAGCATCTGCAGGTGGGCCGAGAAGATGGCGGCCACTTCGTCGCCCAGTTCTTTGGCGACGCGGCCGCGATTGCGGTCGACCTCGGCGGTAGCCGCTTCGATGGCGCTGTTGAGGCGCGCAAGCTCTTCGCCGACGGCGTCGCGACCGACGAACCGCCGCGGAATGCGGAATCCTTCGTTATCTAAAATCAGGGCTTCGCCGATCGCCACGCCGGGCGAAACTGCGATCCCTTGGAGGCGTTCCATAGCGCCCTCGTTCTGGGGCGCACCGGCCGTCCGCTGCCGCGACAAGCATCTTCGCGCTTCGGGCCCGCCTCGTCCCGGAGCTTAAAAATCTGCGTGCGACGCGCCCTGCGCGCCGGTCATGGTCGCCGTCGACGGCGCCCCGACTCACTCGATTCTTCGTGTTTGCTTATCGCACAGACAGCCATCGGCCTGCGCGTCTCGTCAATTTGGTCCGCCAGCATCCCCAACGGATGGCGACGGTGTTCGGTGGTTCATGTTCATCACCCCGAGGTTCGACGAGTCCTTTGCCGTTTCAGGCAACCGCTCGGCGAACCTCGACATGCCGATCTCGCCAGGCCAGCGTTCCTCCGCCGCCCCGAACCACCTCAACCGTCCCCCGCTTTCGACATTACTGTCACGCCGGAGGCTGACCTTCTGTCTGCTCCAACACGAAGCCGTTCTCGATGAACCGTGCTAGCGCGTCGAGAGCCTGCTCGGCATTCTCGCCGCGAGCTTCGAGTCGCAACTCGACGCCCGGCTCGGCCCCGAGCGTGAGCATATGCATGATGCTCTTGCCGTCGGCCCGAATGCTTTCGCGAACGACCTCTATCTTACAAGGAAACTTCATCGCCAGCCGCACGAACTGCTCAGCCGGCCGAATGTGCAGGCCCAACGGGTCCTTGTCGCTAATGACGACGACGCGTTGTACCGCGGGCGATGACATCAAACTTGAACTTCCTGGAAAGGCGCGCGATCGTGGGCTACGTGCTTCGAGCTACGCGGCGGAGACCGAAAAGGTTCGCACCGTTTCGACTCTTTCTCCGCAACCGCAGCTCGCTGCGGCCCTTACGCCCCAAACTGGTTGTTGTCGGCCTCCTCCAAAAGCTGCCAGACGTCGGCCGGCTCTTTGCTCTGCTTCAGGAACCGGCAGAACGTGTCGTCGCGCAATTGACGCGAGATGTTTTCCAGCGCCCGCAGATGATCGCCGGGACGATCTGGCGGAGAAATCAACAAGAACAGCAGGTGGACCTTCTCGCCGTCGAGGCTGTCGAAGTCGACCCCCTCGTCGCTCACGGCCACGGCGCCGATCAATTCGTGGACGCTCGGATGCTTGGTGTGGGGAACCGCCACCCCGCGACCGATGCCCGTGCTGCCCAATTCTTCACGCTTGAGAATCGCTTCGACAATGCCGTCGTACTGGTCTTGGGCGATCTTGCCCGCCTCCAACAACGAC
>JBGSMO010000456.1:0-15844 GCA_041740115.1 Pirellulales bacterium | reverse complement strand
CGCCATTGCCGCCATTGGCTCCCCCGGCGTTGCCGGCCCCGCCGTTGCCGCCGCCGCCGCCGGTTCCCCCCGTGGCAGTTGCTGTGTTGCTCGCATCGCTGGAAGTGGCGTTGGCCGCCGCATCGCCACCATCGACTCCAGTCCCGCCGTTTCCACCCGGGTTGCCGGCGGAGCCGTTGGATCCCGTCGTGCCGTTTGTGCCCGTGTCGGTCGAGTTAACGGCGTATGCGACGCCACTGCATGAAAGGGAACATGCAACGACCAAAGCGATCTGTCGAAAAGCCCTGAGACGGCGTGTCCAAAAAAGCCGACCTGAAGTTGCATAATGGCTGGCGAAATGCATGGTCTTTCCCTCTGTGAATTGGAGTTCGACGGGTGCGGATACCATCTGACTGTGTTGTTTCCTGTTCTCACAGTTCTCGGTTGATGCCTCGCTACGCATTGCAGTTTAAGAGGCGCGAAGCAAACCAAGAGAGAAAGGAATGAATAGTTTCCTGGTGTCAGTTTGATGCGTGATACCGCAACCGCGCCGGAAGTATGGACGGTTGTTGAGACGAACGTCAAGAACTATAACGATTCCCCCCGCAATTCCTGACGGCTCAGTCTGGCATGCCATGTGATAGCCCCCCTCGATATGGTGGCGTCAACACTGCCTTTAGGTCGAGCTCACCGCATTCGCTTCAGATAATCGGCCTATTGCCGCTACTTGTATCGCAGTCTTCCGGCCCGGCTTCAGCTTAACGCTATGGGAAGATATTTCGCGATGCTTCTCGCCGCGCGCCGGCCGTCTCGATAGCACCAGTCGGCGCCATGAAAGCCGCCGACCTCGGCCCCTGCTACAAACCAGCCAGGGACGGAGAGGAGATTGGCGCCGCGCCGCGCGGGAATTCGTAATTCGCTTGACATTTCCAATCCCGCCGCCGCAACCAGCTCGCTGTTGGGAAGCAAGTCGCCGGAAAAAACGACGCCGTCGCAAGCTGCGCGGCGTTGATCAAGCCACACTTCATCGACCGACCTTGAGTCGCCGATGCAGACTTCCTCCGTTGGCCCACGCCAGTTCGGATGAGTCCAGCGGCGAAAATAAAGCCGCTCCAACTGGCCGGCCACTGGCCGGAGGCTGCGATCGATTATCAGCGCCTTGTCGGCGCCCGCGGCGCGAAGTTTGGCGGCCGCTGAGTAAGCGATTAAGTCCGAGCCGATGATCGCGGGTCGCTTCATCGGCAAGGCGTGACAACCGTCGATCAACTGCAGCAACTGCATCGTGAAGAATTGTCGGGCGGGACGCTGGCCGTAAATCCATCCGCGCTCACTGCGAGATTTCTCTCGCGCGCCGCACGCGAAGAGGATGGCGTCGGCCGTCGCCTCGACGTTGCCCAGCTGAGGACTCACCATGCGGAGCACCTTTAACTCCCGATCGACGGCGATCACCTGGCAGTTAAGTTGCAGCTCAACGTCGGTCTGCTCCAGTTCCGCTTGCCACCGCGCGACGATCTGTTTGCCGAACAAGACGCGGCCACGGTTCCACTGTACGAAGGTGGGAACGCCCCCCGTTTTGACCTCGTAGTTCGCGGCGACTCCCCCCACCGTCGCGGCGCGCTCGAGCAGCAGCACTTGTGAAATTCCAAGTCGCGATAGCTGAATGGCGGCGCCAAGTCCCGCAGGCCCGGCTCCTACGACGATTACTTGATAGTGTGGCTGCAACGTTACCTTGTGCGGGAGCTCACGGCGATTCTGAAGGATTGTTGTTGACGAAGAACCTTCGGCCTGTGCGATGAACTCGGTCCCCGGCCCACGCTTGGTGACCGCTTCCAATGAAATCTGAAAGTGGCGGCTAATCATCTCCGCCGCCGGCACGCAACAATTGAAACCCTGGCACCTTCCCATCAACACGCGCGTCCGTCGCTTCAACCCGTCGAGCGTCGCGGCGCCGGGCGACCCGTCGATGGCGTCTTGGAGTTCCCCCTGCGAAATGTTCTCGCACGAGCAGACGATGCGACCATAGTCGGGACGTTCGGCCAAGCGAGCAGCATCTTCGAAAGGTCGTCGCCACCACCCTGGCCAACGCGTCACCGGTCGGCTGTCGACCGCTCGCTCATTCCGTTGCAGCGTCAGTCCGCATTGTTCGACCATTTTCTGGATGACGTACTGCGCCGTTGAAATCGAAGCTGTTAGTCCAGTCGAGCGAATCCCTGCAAGCGTAACGACGCCAGGGCGCCCGTCGTTGAAACGGATCCAGTAACTTCCCTGGGCGCAGTTACAGCGCAGCCCCGCATAGGTGGCGATCACCGGGCGGTCCGCCAACTCCGGGCACATTTGCACCGCGCTCTCCCGCACGGCCGCCAATCCCTCGCGAGTCGTGTCGGTCGCTTGGACTTGGTCTGGCAGAAGATCCTCCGCGGTCGGGCCGGCAATCAAGTTGCCGAATACCGTCGGAGCGATGAGCATCCCTTTAGTCTGCTTCGTGGGAATCGGGAGCAGGATTCGCTCGACCAGAGGGCGGCATTCACGGTCGTAAATCATAAACTGCCCGCGACGCGGATTTAGATCCATCGGCGCGCCGTGATACTGGTCGACGAGCTTGCGACTGCCGAACCCAGAGGCGTTGATCACGAAGCGCGTGCGGAGTTCGATCTCTCCGCTGCCGAAGACCGTTTTCAGATTCTCGTCCGCATCGCTGACGCCGGTCACCTCCCACCCCAACGCCAGGTCGACGCCATTCTCCCTGGCGACCTCGGCGTAAGCGACGCTCGTTGTGAAGGGATCGACGATGCTCTCTCGCGGAATAACGAGCCCCCCGCGAACCGCCGGTGAGATATGGGGTTCAAGCTGTCGCGAAGTTTCCGCGGAGACTAATTCGACGTCTTCCACGCCGTTGGCCAGCGCCTTTTCACGTAACGCCGGCAACTGTGCGTGCTGCTCCTCCGTGAAGGCCAGCATCAACGCCGACACGGGCATGAACGGAATCTTGAGTCGCTCCGCCAACGCCGGCCATTGCCTTGAGGCGGCGGTGACGAGCTGAGACTCCAGCGAACCTGGTTCAGCGTCGAAACCAGTGTGAATGATCGCGCTGTTCCCCTTGCTGGTTCCTTCGCCGACGTCGAATGCCCGGTCGATCAGCACGACGCGCAATCGGTATTGCGACAATTCGTAGGCCAGCGCACAACCAATCACGCCGGCGCCGATAATGGCGACGTCGTAGGGGCGATCGGCAACAAAGCGAGCAGCGTTCAATTGATGATCCGCCGCGCACCCGACCCCGGGCCAGCGATACCAGACGTTTCCCGGCGTGGCGTGCGAGGCGTCGTTCATCATGTTGCTCCGCGTCTTCACGCGATGGTCGTCGCTTCGCGAACGTGAACTTGCGCTAACTTTCGAACACTCCGGCATCGCCCATGGCAATCACAGCGTCGCAGGCCCGTTTCCACTTCTCAAATCGCGCCGCATACCCGGCACGCGTCGCGGGACGAGGCTCGAACAACGTCCCTTCCTCGCTCGGCGGCTCCGGCAAGCCGTCGACGTCCCACAGCCCGCACCCGATTCCGGCCAGGTAGCCCGCCCCCAATGCCGTCGCTTCCGGCATCGCGCGACGGCTCAAACCGATGCCTAACATATCGGCTTGCATTTGCATGAGTAGGTCGGATCGCGTCAATCCTCCGTCAACATTGATACGCTCCAGACGCATTCCGGCGTCCAGCATGCGATCGACGATCTCCTTCACGCTGAAGGCGATCGCCTCGAAGGACGCCCGCGCGAGTCGCCGGCGGTCGGTCCCCTGATCCATGCCGAGCCAACAGGCCCGCGCTCCGCTCGCCCAACGGGGCGCCCCGAGCCCGCTAAACGCCGGGACAAGCAACACGCCGTCGGGATGGTCAACCTCGCTGGCCAACTGCGACGCCTCGGCCGCGCTGGTCGCCAGCCCTAACGAACAGAGCCAATCGACCAGTGAGCCGGCGCTGTAGACACCTCCATCGAACACAAAGGTTATCGGCCTAGACCCGAGTCGCCAGCCGACGCTCGTCAACAGTCCCGCGGCGCGTCGCCTGGAATCGACGCCGGCATTGGCCAGGACGAAGCAGCCCGTGCCGTAGGTGATCTTCGTCTGGCCCGCAGCGACGCCCCCTTGTCCAAAGAGCGCCGCCTGCTGATCGACGCAGAGTCCCGCAATGGGGATTTCTAAGCCAAACCAACGCGGGTCGGTCACGCCGACGACTTCGGCATTCCCCACGACCGCCGGCAATGCAGATGCTGCGAGCCCAAACGCTTCCAACAGCTGTGGGCTCCACCGCTCCGTCGCGAGATCAAAGAGCATCGTGCGTGAAGCTGTCGCCGCGTCCGTGACGAATTGCCTGCCGCCAGTCAGTTGCCAGATCAACCACGCATCGCTCGTTCCATAGCGCAGCCGACCGCCGGCATTGAGTTCGCGCGCTTCCGGTACATGTCGCAACAACCACGCCAACTTCGGCGCGGTGAAGTAGGCATCGAGTCGCAGACCGGTCGTTGCGACGACGTCCGCCTCTAGACCGGCGGCGCGCCATTCTTCAACCAATTCTTCGCTGCGCCGGTCTTGCCACGAGATCGCTGGGTAAATCGGCCGACCAGTGGTCGCATCAAACGCGACAGAGGTTTCCCCTTGATTCGCGATTCCGATGGCGGCGATATCGCAGAAGGTCAGTCCCGCACCGCGAACAGCCGCCTCGGCGCTCTGGCGAACGGGCTCCAAGATATGCGCCGGATCAAACTCCACCCAGCCGGGACGAGGGTACATCGCATCCACGCGGCATGTCGACGAAGACTGTCCACGCAGACGCCCGGCGGCGTCTAGAACGATCGCTTTGGTGGAAGTCGTCCCTTGATCGATACCGAGAATGAATTGACCGGCTCCCAATGACGACGCCTCCTCTGGAAATCGGGCTGTTCCTCCGGGGCGTTAGCATAACGCTTCCGCAAGGGACCTGCCCGCTTGAGTCGAGTTGGAAGCGGCTTAAAAACTCTTTGCATCGTGGCATTACGTTTTGACGCCTCCTTAGCGACCCGAAGGAGCATTCCCATGGAGACAAGCTTCATAGGAATCGCCGTCGTCATCCTGCTCGTCCTGACCGCCTGCGAAGCCGCTCGCCCCCTCTGAGCCGTCGTCCCTAACCTAAGCGGCGGCGAGCTCCACCGCCCGCCCTGCCCCGGCTCTCGCCTAGACTCCTACTCTTGTGTTGGAAGCCATTGCCCGTTGTAGCCCCATTGGGCCCGTTGTAGCCCCATTGGTAATTGCATTTCTTACGCAAAGGTCGCAGGTAGGAACCAGAATCCTAACCACTACCGGCGTATTGAGTTAATTTCGGCTGCCGTCCACATTGCCGTCGGTCAAAAACGGTAAATACGGCTTTCGCGATAATTCTGCCGTCAACTCAGCGATAAACCCTCGGCTGTAGGCGAACACATTTTTTGAGAAAATGGCCTTAGTTTTCATCTGCCGCGGACTTCACCGCGCCGAGATATGAGCGAAATTCAGTAGCTCTAAAACTTATCGCGCAATCAATCAACGGCGGCCAGAGCGCAGATTCATGTCAACGCGAAGGGCCTATGTGCGAAAAAAACACTATCTGCGCGCACAACCCCCGCCCCCCGTAAGGGCGGGGAACCGTTGCCTATCGTTTTCCGCGATATTGGCGTTTGGAATATATCCGAAGATAAAACGCCAGATTTTAGAACCGCGGTGATTCCGGCAATCGCAAAATCATACCTGAAGTCAACAGCACCGAATATCAGAAGACAATTCGAGTTGGCGGCTAAGTCCCTACGACAATTTCGAGTTGACCATTCGCCTTCGTGGCAATTTTAGGTAGCTCCGGCGAAGTTACCTGTCGGGCAGGAATGTGCTTGCCGACGAGGTCACCGATGCACTTGTTTTGCACATAGATTAAAAGATCCCAAGTCAGTGCGACCAAGTCCCAGATTTCGGACGCGTGTGCGTCAAGTTCACTTGTTCTGGGGTCGGCCGCGCCACTTTCGTAGCGATCGGCTATTAATCGCATTTCATCAAATACGCGACTCGACCGATGCAGCAATTCGACTCGAACGTTGGCGGTTTCGGGGAACAGAAGCTCATATTCTTCTAGCGACCTCTGCCAAAGATGCAGCCGCTCATCCGTGCAAAGTTCGCGAATTCGATTTGCTCGCGTTCGATAAGGATTGTCGGCTCCGGCTGCCAGCAGTGAGTCGTCCATAAATGCCAGGCTGGATGCAGATTGGATTTCGTTGCAACAATCGTGGAATTCACGGATTCGTTGTGTAATTTCCAGACGACCTTCATTCCTCATGGAGTTAATCAATGCAAGCTTTTGCGTGCGCAGTGCAAGCAGGTGGACCACGATCCAGCCAGTTATTGAAATAACCAAACCAACTACAGAGATGGCGATGGAAATGCTCGTTGCTGTCATTGCGTCCCATATCTTGCTCGAGCGAGCTTTTCGACGTAGATGCGGCGTCTGGTCCGCGGATTATTACTTTCACATATGCTCCAGCCCATCGCGGCTGGTCCAGGTGAAACGACGGATGGTCCGTAACTGCCTTGTGCCGACGGCCTTACGCGGAACCGCGACGCTAAGCGGTACGACCTGAACGCCCTTAACGTCAGTTGGACCGCGCGCTTCGCGGCGCCGCTTGTCGAGCAGCACGAATTCGAGCGCATCGAAGTCGGAGGACAGGATCAACAAATGATCGACGTTAGTGCGTCCCAGCACGCGAGCCAGGTCGTTGCGGCTCTTGGCAGTGAGCGAGCGAAGCTGGACGAACACGACTCGCAAGAAGCCTTCGGCGTCTTCGGAGAGAACCTCGATGGCCCGGATGGGAGCGGCCGCGTCGCCGGCAAGGCCGATGGATTCCGGCGTCAATGACTTGCGGCTGCCGGTGTCATAGCCGAGCGCCGCGAGAAATGCCGCCAGCGCATCGGCAGAAGTAAGGCCCTGGATATCCTTGGGCGTCAGATTGAGGTCGGTTACATGCGGCATTATTAGTCCGAGCCATCAGTCCTCGCGGCAGTAGGTCGGTTTTGTTCACGGGGTGATTCTACCGACTTGAGGGCGGTCGCACCACGACGATATTCTTCTCAAACCCCGGGCTCGCGAGGCTTTGCGGTCGCGACCCCGTACAGTTATGGTTGCCCCCCGCCAGTGAGCGATGCGCCAATGTAGCGAAACTCGTTGGCTTTGAACCGCGTGCCGGTCAGAGTGCGGACGATAATCCCCTCGTGTTCCAGCAAGCGGATCCACCGATTGGCTGCAGTATGGGTGATGCCGAGCACTTCACCGGCTGGACGGCAGCCTAGAAAGAAAGGCTTGTCACCAGCGATCAACTGCAGTTGGCGGCAAAGAGCGACGAGATCGCGAATCACCGGGATTTCGAAGGCAAATGCTTCGGCTGGTATAGGAGATGAAATTGCGAGTTCATACGCTGCCGCTAAAGGGCCTGCCCCGGCGGGGAATTTGATTTGCTTCCACGCATTTAGGAAATCGGCCCAGCTTTCATCGAACGCCTTCGTAGCGATGTACGGCAGCGCCCGACTGTGCCACGCTGTGACGATTGGCCGTAAGGTTGCGCGATCCGCGTCGACAAGCGACGGAATTCCTTTCAATCGCCGCGCAAAGGCGAATAGCTGGTGATAGCGACGCCCCGGTCCAGTAGGGATCGTGGATTTAATGGCGCTCTCGACCAGAGCGCGATCCTGATTACACAGAGACTCAGAGACACAAGCTATATTCTGTGTAAATGGTGCTGATGCTTGGCGCGCGCACGCCGCGTCGATGATACGCTGTATGACCTTGTCAGGGAGCGGCGCTGGATCGCAATCGTCCAGAGTGATCGTCCAAAATCGAGCGATCCCATTGACGGTGCTAGGCGGAATAAGCGAATGAGCGGCCTTGCCTCCCGCTCCCAGGCGAATCTCCAGCGCCCCATAATGAACAATTGCCCGCCCGAGTGCTTCCAATCGTTCGTCCCAACGAAAGAGACGATGCGGCCCGCGAGAGCTTTTAAATGTGGGGGTAACTGGAAATTCGCCGTTGAACAGTTCGGTGTATGCTGACATAGCGTCGGGAGTGTCGGCTTCGATGTCGATAAGCCCCGAGCTGGGGCCCAGTCGCAGGCCTAAATTGACGTCGCCGAGATCACGGAGTGCCTTTTCGATATCGCGCCGCGGCCATTTCTTACCGGCCCAATCTACGCCGGCCCCCTTTTTGCTCCAGCCGACGCCGAGCGGCCTCTTGCTATCGGGCGGGCAGATAGTTATTGAAAGACGGCGTTCGAGTAATGCGAATGCGGCGTCTCCGATCGCCGTATTAATTTGCGCGCGCGGCCGCGCTTTGCTAGAATTGGGCATCGTTCCCTTTCTAGCCCGCGCGCTGAAGCTTTCCCGGCCGGCAGCCGCGGGCTTTTTCGTGCGAAATGCAACTAGATACCGGCCTGATCAAGCTCGGCTTCGGCTGCCAGGATGTCGAACTCGCGTTGCCCGTTCAGAACGGAAGGCCGACCGGCGGAGCGTGATGCGGCGCTGGAAGAGGCCGCTGTGCTTCGCTCGACGAAGCGTTGGAACGCCTCGAGCGTGGTGTATCGACGAGCGCCGACGGAGAAGCTCTCCAGGACAACTCCACGGACACCACGGAGCGTCCAGCGCCAAATCGTCGAGATGTTCACATTTTCTCGGCAGGCTAAATCGGCGAGTGAGATTCTTGACTCATTTAGGAAGACAGACATGTAAAATCTCCAAATTCGTGGGGTCGAATAAGGAGCATTGCAATCGGACAGGAGGTCATAAGATAGGACAACGGCCGGTGGTGTCCTATTGGTCGCGATGGCTCGCTTTCGTATTGGGATTTCGCGAATAGCGCCTGACGGTTCGTCCGGATACACCGAATTCCTTCGCTACTTTCTCGGAAGCGGCCGTAAAACTGATTCCGCCTAGTTTCAATAATTCATCAATTCTGGACTGATACCGACCTTGCAGCTCAACATGAGCAGCGTTCACGATTTCGGCAGCCAGCCTTTCACCCGGCTTTCTTGAATTGCTTTCTCGAACCGCGGTCTCGAATGCGCGAACGTGTAGCCGTTCAAGCATTCGGCCCAGCCTAAGGGTCGATCCAAGGAACTCGAAGAGTTTTGTTTGATTGACAATTTCGGGTTGCAGGTACATTTCGGCAAATCGTGAAACTTGGCAATAAAGTTGCCACGCCAGAGTTGCGTCTTCTTGAACGTCGGGGCAATCCACGTCCGCGGTAGTGAGTCCATGCGCACCCGATGCATACTTTCTCCACTGAGGGTTCGCATCGTGTGCTGCTTCGTGGAGAAGCCGTAGTGCATGCCCAACGCGATCGAGTGGATTCGGAGAACGAACTGCTTTCTTCGCTTTAGCAATTACGGCTTCCCATTCTTCGGGGGAGCGAGCTTGATTGCCTCGCCGATAGATGCCTTCCGCACCGTCCGATTTTCTTGGCCTTCTCTTCGCCATGCAATTTGCTTTCAAAGCAGAGTTTCGGGGAAGTAAACGGCTTAGCTCAAGGGGCGCGTCAGCCAATTCGCCGGGCAACGTCGACGCCTTTGCTGATGTCGCGTTCGGCGTAGATTTGCGATACATTGGCGGAACTGTGGCCTAGTATGATTTGCGCAGCTTCTAATCCGCCAATTCTGCGTACTTCAGTCGCCGCAGTATGCCGTAAACGGTTTGGCGCCCAATGGTGATTCCTTCTCCAATTCGTAAGCTCTGCGATTTGCGATTCGGTGAGGGCTGCGACGGGGACAGCGGAGAGCGAAGGGTGCGGAAATGCCTTATCGCAAGCCCGCGTTATGGCGCGGCGATAGGCCGACGTGTCGTAACGATCCCCGGGGGAATGGGCGGGACGGCGCCGCCGATTCGAACCGGGCCGGTTCCCGCATGAAAGTAGGGTCTTCCGCGCGGCATGTACTTCAGCCCGCCGCTTGGCCTCACTGTCGCATGGTCGGAAGCAGTACGTTTCGCCGTCTCGCGCCAGGTATCGCAGTAACACGGATTGAGCCTTGGGTCCCACGGGGACGACGCGCTCGCGACCATGATGTTCCGTCTTGTGGGAGGCAGGGCGGTAGAGCCAAACATCGCCGCTGCGCTCCAAATCGCACGGCCGAACGATGCAGACCTCCGCAGGGCGCATGCCAGTAAGCCGCTGGAGTCGTACCATATCGGCGACAACGGCGGGTAGGTGCGGCAGAGTCACCTCGACTATCGAATCATCGATCGGTAGGATCGGCGCCGTCTCGCGGGCCTCAGTGCGGCCCCGAAGTAGTCCCGGGACGACGGCGAGCGCCTGATAGGTAGCTGCGGGGACCAGCTGCTCGCCGACTGCCCATTTGAACATGCGCTTGATGCGGGCGACATGATCGTTAACGTAACGGCGGCTCAATCGGTCTTCGACCATCCGCTGCCTGACCGCCTTGAGCGCCAACGGGCCAAAATCGCTGGCCGACTCGCGACCGTACCAGTCGCGCAGGTATTTGATGCAGGCCTTGATTGCGGGCGTCACTCGTGTGCAGCGCCCATCCTTGCGATAGTACGCGGTGGCAAAACGAAGGTAACGGGCGCAAAGTTCGACGACGGTGATAGAGTCGCCGCCCGTCGGCTGAAGGCGTCGATCGCAACGGAGCCATTCGGCAATCAGCCGATCGTATTGAGTTTTGCTGGCTTTCGTGCCATGCGGGCCCAGATAGTGCTCAACTCCGCTGAGCGTGACCACGGCCTGCCCGCTGGCTTTGTGCTTCCGGTACTTGGGCAGATGATTTGACGGCCAAGGCATATGCGGAATCCCCATATTGGATTGCACAAACAGTAAGTACCGTTTGTGATCACCGGGAAACGCCGCACTGCCGGACGTCGGCAGGTAACAGAAACTCTTGTTTCGGCAAGGTTTAACGAAAGTGGAGCGGAAGGGAGTCGAACCCTCGACCTCTGCATTGCGAACGCAGCGCTCTCCCAACTGAGCTACCGCCCCGAGAATCCCAGATTCTAGGGGCCCTCGGGGAGGGTGTCTAGGCACAACGCCTCCCTCACAGGCGAACCCCGTCCCACTCCCGGACTGGTCGCTTAAGTGACCAGTCCAATGCGGCTTCCACGCCGTTCACGCCAAAAAAGTTTCAGTTCACTGCTCACCCGATATCCCTTCCGCGGGGAAGGACCGCGTGCTAAAATTCGGGACTTGCATCCCAACGTCGTCAGGCAACGGGGTTCAGGGCGATTAGCTCAGTTGGCTAGAGCACCAGCTCGACAAGCTGGGGGTCGAAGGTTCGAGCCCTTCATCGCCCACTGGTTCGCCGCGAGTTCTCGCGGCGCGTCTATTTTAGACGTGGCCTCGCGGACGGATCGCCGTCCGCAGCATTTTCTAGCATTATCGGAGTTTACCTTTGGGTACCAAGAAGTCAGGCAAGGGTCGGCGGAAGCAAGGTCGCAAGAAGCGACGGATGCGCGCCAAGATCCGCCATCGCAAGAAGTAGTCGGGTACCGCAGGGTTACTACCGTCTCGGCTCTACGTTTCAGTGGAGCATTCCGCCCGCTGTGCTGCGCCGTGTCGAATTTCGCGCCGCCGCGTCGCGCTGGACTGGTTGCTTAAGCGACCAGTCCGAACCCGCTCTGATTCCTCCGCCTCACACAGGCCCCCCTCAGAGCGAGCGCAGAAACCGCACCGCATTCTCCACGTCAGCCTCCGGCTGGCGCGAATGCCGACGTTCAATCGTCGCCCACCCGCGGTACCCATGCTCCTCCAGAATCGCGAGCAACTCCGGAAAGTCCGCAGCGCCGCGCCCTAATTCGACGTCGCCGCCGCCGGTCGAGCCAAACCCGCGCACCGCGTCATTCGCGAACAGGTGCGTCACGTGCGCGCCGAGCCGTTCGACGAACTCCCGCGGCGAGCCGCCGCTCAGCACCAACTCGGCCGGGTTCAAATCGAGCCCCGTCGCCCCTTCAGGCAACTCGCCGAGCAGCCCCGCCAACTCCTCGGGCGTCGCCGTCGTTTGCAGCGCAAGCTCCACGCCGAGCCGATTGCCGTGCGAACTGAGCGTCCCCAGCGCCTCCAGCAGCGTCACGCGCTCCGCCGTCTCCGGGGCAGGGCAGGGGCCGAGCATAATCAGCATCACGCGCGAGCCAAGTCGCGACGCGGCGTGCATCGCCTGCAGCGTCGCCTCGATCCGCCGCTCCAATTGCTCCGGATTGGCGAACCCCCGCCGCGTCGGAAAGGCGACTGATCCGACCCGCAAATTCAGATCGTCCAGCATTTTCCGCAGCTGCCGTAGCGCCGTGTCGGAAAGATCGGCGACGGCCAGCTCCTGACGCAGGTCGATCTGCACCCCGTCGGCCTCCAATCGGCCAGCGGTGTGCAATGCTTGCTTCAGCGGTTGTGCCAGGCATTTCGTCTGTATGGCAATCCGTACGCCAATCACTGCCGCTCCCTCTGGTTCGATATGTCGCTGCTATCCCACTTCCTGATTCTAGCCCTTTTGGGGCCGTCCGGGAGCCAACCTCGCCATCCCGATACGGTCGAGGTCTTTGCGTGCGATTTCGGCCGCAACTGGGACTTGAACTACGACAACTGGCCCGACCGCTGGCAACGCGTCTTCAGGGACGGCATGCCGAAGTACGTCGAAGCCGGCATCGTCGCCGACCCGTCGGCCCCCAACGGGCAGTGCCTCACGGTCAAAATAGACGGCGGCGGGGCGATGTTGCAGAGCCCTTGCGCGTCGGTCTCCGAAAAGTTCAGCTACAAGGTCGAATCGCTCCTAAACGTCCGCGGCTTGCAGCACGCCCGCGTGCAGCTTCGCGTCGAGTTCTGCGACGAGCAGAAGCAAGTGATCGAGACTGTCGAGTCGCCCTGGTTCAACAACACCACTGGCTGGGTCGAATGCCACATTGGCCCGATCAGTCCGACCGACCCGCGCGTTCAACTCGCCCGGGTCGTCTTCATCGTCGAGCCCGGCAAGCTCACCGATCTCACCGGCGAGGCGTCGCTCGCCCAAGTCTGGCTCGGCCGGCTGCCGCGCATGACCATCGAAAGCAACAGCCCGCACAACGTCTACACCGATCCCAGCGACGTCGAAGTCGAGTGCGATCTCTCTGGCATCATGGACAGCGACCCCGATATCTTGTTTGAGCTTCTCGACGCCAGCAGCCAGCGGCTCGATGGCCGACGAGTCCAGTTCGAAGGCCGGCTCATTACCGAGCACCGCAGCAAAGCATCGGAAATCGTCGAGCCCGAACCCGATCAATACGTCGCCTACGCCGGCAGCACCACTTGGCGGCCGGTGATCCGCCAGCATGGCTTCTACAAAGTTCGCGTCACGATGGAAACTGAGCAGGGGATGCTCAAGCGCGACGTGATCAACTTGATCGTCGCGCCGCCTCTCAGCCGGCCCGTCGAAGGGGAGTTCGGCTGGTCGCTCGCCGGCGACGCGATTCCGCTGAATTTCAACGACCTCGCGCAACTCCTGCCCCAAGCGGCGATCAATTGGGTAAAGCTCCCGGTCTGGTACGATCCCGCCGAACCCCGCCGCGGCGACGATCTGGTGGTGCTGACCGAAAAGCTTGCCGCCGCCGACATCGAAACGGTCGGCGTGCTTGATCGCCCGCCGGCCGGCTCCGAGTTCGCCCGCCGCCTCAGCCCCGATGCGGCCATCGCCGACACCTTCGCCGTTGATTCCTCGGCCTGGTTGCCGCTACTCGACCCCGTGCTGACGCGCCTCTCGATGCGGGTCCGCTGGTGGCAACTCGGCGCCGACGACGACGCCAGCCTCGCGTCCGACGAAAACCTCCAGGCCAAGGTGCTCGACCTCCGCGAAAAGCTTTTCCGCTTCGGCCAGGAAGTGAACCTCGGCCTCGGGTGGGATTGGACGCAAGAAGCCCTCGCCGGCGTCGCGCTTCCCTGGAACTTCGAACAAATGAGCGCCACCCCGGCGCTCACCGGCCCCGAACTGACCGCTTACCTCGACCTTCCCAACCGCGCCGGAACGCGCCGCTGGATCCTCGTCGAGCCCCTTCCTCGCAGCGAGTACGACCTCGAAACGCGCACCCGCGACATGGTCGAGCAAATGCTCGCCGGCAAGATCAAAGGCGCCGACGCCATCTTCGTCGCTCGCCCGTTCGACGACGAGCGCGGCCTGATGAACGACGCCGGCGCCCCGACTGATCTCTTCCTGCCCTGGCGCACCGCCGCCTCGATCCTCGGCGGGACGAAGTTCATCGGCAGCATTGATCTGCCGGGCGGCAGCCACAATCGCATCTTCGAAAACAAGCAGGGCGAGTTCCTCATGGTCGTCTGGGGCGACGAGCCGTGCGAGGAAGCCGCCTACTTCGGCGACGACATCCGCGTCGTCGACGTCTGGGGCCGCGAGGAATTCGCGGATGCGCAAAGCCATCGCCAGACGATCAAGGTCGACCGCCTTCCTCGGTTCGTCCTGGGCCTCAACTCCGCAGTCGCGCGTTGGCGCATGGACGCGAAATTCGCCATGAAGCACGTCCCCAGCGTCTTCGGCGCCGCCCACAACAACAAGCTTCAGCTTCATAACTCCTTCCCGCAAGGAGTCAGCGGCACGGTCGAAATCGTCGGCCCCGAAGGCTGGCAAATCACTCCGGCCCGCAGCGATTTCAAACTCGCCGCCGACGAGAAGTTCGCCAAACCGATCCAGGTCACTCTCCCCTTCGACGCCACCGGCGGCTCCTCGCCGGTGCGGTTTGACTTCGTCGTCGACGGGGAACGCCAATACCGCTTCAGCGTCTACCGCGACCTGACCGTCGGCGACGGCCAGCTTGAACTCGACACCTACACCCGGCTCGAAGCAGACGGCACGCTGGTCGTCGAGCAGCGGATGGTTAACTTCAACGCCGAGCAACTCGACTTCAAGTGCCAACTCTACGCCCCCGGCCGTCGCCGCCAGCGGACTCAGGTGACCCGCCTCGGCGCCAGCCCCGACGTGAAAATCTACCGCTATCCGAACGGCTCGGAACTGATCGGCGCCGAGTTCTGGCTCCGAGCCCAAGAAATCGACGGCGGCCGCGTCCTGAACCACCGCTTTACCGTGGAGCAGTAAATAACCCGGCCATCCTGGCCGGCAAGCAAAATACTGAACCGCCAAGGACGCCAAGAGCGCCAAGGGGAAAAGAAGGAAAGGCAAAACCGCGAATCACGCGAATTGACGCGAATGGAATGCAACTTCACTCGAGCCTGCTCATTCGCGCAGATTCGCGTGATTCGCGGTGAATCGCTTTCTCAGCACGTCCATCCTGCCTGTCGTCCCAACCCCGCCATCGTGCTAAAATCCCCGTATTCCTTGGCGTCCTTGGCGGTTCAATTCCCGCAGCACCGATCAATCAGAAAGTCACAGATGCCCTCAGTCGGTGACATCGCCCAAGTCCTCAAGCAACTCGCCCCCCTCGCGCTTGCCGAGGAGTGGGACAACGTCGGCCTTTTGGTCGGCGACGAGAGCTGGCCAGCCGACCGCGTGATGACTTGCCTCACCGTTACCCCGGCGACGGTCAAGGAAGCGATCGATCAGCGCGCCAACCTGATCGTTTCGCACCACCCCCTCCCCTTCCGCCCGGTCCGCACCATCACCCCCGCCACCACGGTCGGCCGCCTGCTGCTCGACCTCATCCGCCATTCGATCGCCGTCTACAGCCCCCACACCGCATTCGACTCGGCGTCGGCGGGCATCAACCAACACCTGGCGATCGGCCTCGGCCTGCAAGAAATCGCCCCGCTCAAGCCAGCCGCCAGCGGCGACCCCGAAGAAGGCGCCGGCCGCTACGGCCTCATCGGCGAACCGCTCACCCGCCGCGAACTCGCCGAGC